>JAVXTN010000018.1:1103-11685 GCA_036642635.1 Erysipelotrichaceae bacterium | reverse complement strand
TACAATTATTATCATTTAAGAAAGATTCAATAGATAGTTCACGCAAAGTCATAGAACCTCCTGAACAAACATTACTACCATCAGTAATTAAATCAGATAATAATAACAATAATTCACTACGATCCTTAACAAAGAAACCATTAATATTATGTTCAGCCAAGTTTTTAAGCGTTAACTCAATAATACGTTGTTCTTGTTTAGCACTAAATTCATCCATAACTATTCTCCTTTTAAGTAAAGACTAGTAAGCTTTACATACTCATTAGCATTATTCTCAATATATTTAATTTGGTAATCACTAATCGTTTTAATAACCTTAGCAGGACTACCCACTACTACACTATATGGCGGAACATACATTCCTTCACATAATAAACTACCCGCCCCAATAATACAATCATGGGAAATTTTAACCCCATTAAGAATTATAGCTCCCATCCCTATTACTACTCGATCCTCTATAGTACAACCATGAATAATTGCACCATGACCAATAGTAACACTAGAACCAATTTTTACAGGAAAATCAATATCATTATGAATACTAACATTTTCCTGAACATTAGAACAACTACCAATTTCAATAGGGCCAAAATCAGCACGAAGAACAGCATAATCGAAAATTCCAATATTAGAATGTAAGATAACTTCACCCCAAAGCATAGCATTATCACTAATGTAACAAGTATCATTAACTTTAGGCATTAAACCATTAAACTTTTTTAGCATATAAGACCTTCTTTCTATTACATTATATATTGAATTATAAGATAATACAATTGTTTCATTAATCAAACATTAAGTATAGTAATAGAAAACTTTTTGTTGACAATTGTCACTGATGAAGTATAATTGTAACGTGATAAAAAAGAAACTATTTCATACATCACACTGATTTTGGAAGAGCAAATATATTTGCTCATAAGAAGATGCTAACACATCTATTAATTCTTATTTTGACCATAAGATTTACAAGGCCAACGGACAGCCGGGTCAAAAGCCGATTTTGGTACAGGTGTAAGCTTGTTACTCATTAATACTTTGCTAGTGAGCTATATGAAATAGTTATACTGATACCCCTAGTAGGTATCCTATAATAAGCATATTAAGTCTAACATGGTAAGGGATTTTACGATGTTTTTTAAATTATAATGGAAAGGGATTAATTATATGGAGGAAAAACTTAGACTTTATGGATTTAACAATTTAACAAAAACTTTAAGCTTTAATATTTATGACATTTGCTATGCAAAAAGCAAACGTGAGCAACAAGATTACATTGTATATATAGATGAACAATATAATAGTGAACGTTTAACTAAAATTTTATGTGAAGTAGCAAACAGAATAGGTGCTCAAATTCTTAATATTGCTAAACAAGATTATGAACCACAAGGAGCTAGTGTAACTATTTTACTATCAGAAAATCATAGTACAGTAGATGAATCAGGACATACAGTAGTAGCACACCTAGATAAATCTCATATTACAGTACACACTTATCCAGAATATCATCCAGATCATGCAATTGCTACTTTTCGCGTTGACATTGATGTAGCTACATGTGGAGAAATATCACCACTACAAACATTAGATTACCTAATAAGTTGCTTTGATTCAGATATTATGACAATAGACTATAGAGTTAGAGGATTTACTCGTGATATGTCAGGAAAAAAATGTTTTCTAGACCATAAAGTAGTATCAATCCAAGACTATATAAATTCAGATACTATGAGAAAATATGATGCTATAGATGTTAATGTTTATCAAGCTAATATCTTTCATACACAAATGATGATCAAAGATATAGTATTACAAAACTATTTATTTAAAACAGATAGCTATGAGTTATCACCAAACCAAAGAATGGAAATATCTACACGATTAAGAAAAGAAATGATAGAAATATATAGTGGGATGAATATCTATGAATAAGAAATATAGCCAAAGTGATGCACCAATTGAACAAGCATTACTAGCCTATAAAGCAAAAAGAACAGTATCTTTTGATGTACCCGGACATAAACAAGGAAAAGGAAATAAAAGATTAACGCAATTCTTAGGTGAAGACACAATGCAAGTTGATGTTAATTCAATGAAACCACTAGATAATCTATGCCATCCAGTAGGAGTAATTAAAGACGCTCAAGAATTAGCAGCACAAGCCTTTCATGCAGCTGCAGCATTTTTTATGCTTAACGGAACAAGTTCTGGAGTACAAGCAATGATAATGAGTGCATTAAAAGAAAATGAAGAAATAATACTACCTAGGAATGTACACAGATCAGCTATAAATGCATTAATATTATGTGGTGCTAAACCCATATACGTTAATCCAAGCGTAAATACTCATCTAGGAATACCACTAGGAATGAAAATAGAAGACATTAAAGCAGCAATAAAACAACACCCTAATGCTAAAGCAATACTAGTAAACAATCCTACATACTATGGGATATGTTCAAACCTAAAAGAAATAGTAAAAATAGCACATGAAGCAAATATGCTAGTACTAGTAGATGAAGCACACGGAACACACTTTTACTTTCAAGAAAATTCACCAATAAGTGGAATGGACGCAGGTGCTGACATGGCAGCAGTATCTATTCATAAAACAGGAGGATCATTAACACAAAGTTCATTATTACTATTAGGAAAGAATGTTAATGAAGACTATGTTCGACAAATTATAAATTTAACACAAACTACAAGTGGGTCGTATTTATTGATGGCTTCTTTAGATATATCTAGAAGTAATTTAGCAGTTAATGGAAAAAATATCTTTAATAGTGTAATGAATTTTGCTAACTATGCAAGAGATGAAGTTAATAGTATAAAAGGATATTATGCTTATGGTAAAGAACTTATTAATGGTGATGATATATATGACTTTGATGCTACTAAATTAAGTATTCATACAAGAGATATAGGATTAGCAGGAATAGAAGTATACAATATACTAAGAGATGAATATAATATTCAAATAGAATTTGGTGATATAGGTAATATACTAGCAATTATATCTGTTGGTGATCGTGATTTAGAAATAGAAAGATTATTAAGTGCATTAGATCAAATTAAAAGAGATTATCAAAAAGATCCACAAGACCTATTTGACCATGAATATGTAGACCCAATTGTTGAAATGACACCTAAGAAAGCTTTTTATGCTAAACAAAAACACATTAAACTAGAAGAATCTATTAATAAAATTAGTGGAGAATTTGTAATGTGTTATCCTCCAGGAATTCCTATTTTAGCCCCAGGAGAATTAATAACTAAAGATATTATAGATTATATAAGTTATGCTAAAGAAAAAGGATGTCAATTAACCGGTACACAAGATATGGATATAAATACAATTCAAGTTGTAATGGAGGAAAACTAATGGAACTATGGTATACAGAAGAACATACTAAGAATGTACGCTTTTCAATTAAAGTAAAAGAACACCTATACAAATATGATAGTAACTACCAAAGAATAGATGTATTTGAAACAACTGAATTTGGTAAAGTTTTAACCCTAGATGATGTCATCATGCTAACCGAGCATGATGAATTCATCTATCATGAAATGATTGTTCATCCAGCTCTAGCAGCCAACCCTAATATTAAAAAAGTACTAGTAATAGGTGCCGGAGATGGTGGAACAATCAACCAACTTATCAAGTATCCAACTATCTCTCACATCGATTTAGTAGAAATCGATGAAGAGGTAGTTAAAACAGCCCAAACTTATTTCCCTTCTATTGCTAAAAGCTTTGAAGATGAACGAGTAACAATGAATTTTTGTGATGGACTTAAGTTTGTACGCCGTATGAATAATGAATATGACCTAATTATAGTAGATTCAACCGATCCCTTTGGACCAGGAGAAGGCCTATTCACAAGAGAATTTTATGGAAATTGCTATAAAGCATTAACAGCTGAAGGAATACTAATCAATCAACACGAATCACCATACTATCATGATGATGCACTAGCAATGAAACAAGCACACAGTAGAATAAAACCATACTTTCCAATATGTAAAGTATATCAAGCACATATACCAACCTATCCATCAGGACACTGGCTATTCGGTTATGCAGCAAAAACAATCCATCCATTAAACGACAATATAAATAAATGGAACAACCTACACATTAAAACAGATTATTATAATACTGAATTACATAAAGGAAGCTTCGCACTACCTAACTATGTAATTAAACTATTGGAGGAATAAAATGATAAACAATAAAGTAAGCTTTATCGGAGCAGAAGCAAGCTATGAAGAAGCAAATATAGTAATATATGGAGCACCATTTGATTCAACAACATCATATCGACCAGGAGCACGCTTTGGAAGTAACGCTATACGTAATGAAAGTTATGGGATTGAAACTTATTCTCCTTATCAGGATAAGGACTTGTTAGATTTAAAGATATATGATGCAGGAGATATCGAACTATGTATAGGTAACTCTACAAAAGCATTAGCAAGTATACAAACTATAGCTGAAGAAATTATAGCAGCAAACAAACTACCAATCATGCTAGGAGGCGAACATCTAGTAAGTTTAGCACCCATTAAAGCAATTGTAAAAGCATATCCAAACGTACATATAATCCACTTTGATGCACACGCCGATTTAAGAGACAATTATCTAGAAGAACAGTTATCTCACGCATGTGTTATCAGAAGAGCACATGAATTAGTAGGAGATGGTCATATACATCAATTCGGCATTCGCTCTGGTGAACAAAGCGAATTTGAATTTGCTAAAGAACATACTAATATGCATAAATTCAGTTTAATAGAATTTAAAGAAACAATATCTAAATTTAGTAATGAACCAATCTACTTCACATTAGATCTAGACATATTAGACCCAAGTATTTTTAGTGGAACAGGAACACCAGAAGCAGGAGGAATAAGCTACTTAGAACTACAAGAAGCAATTCTACTACTTAGAAATTTAAACATAGTAGGAGCTGATATAGTAGAATTAGCGCCTAATCTAGACCCTACTGGAGTATCAAGTGCAGTAGCATGTAAAATATTAAGAGAATTATTATTAACAATTGGAGGAATAAACAATGAAAAATAGAGCTTTAATAATCGGAGCTGGTGGAGTAGCTAGCGTTGTAGTACATAAATGTGTAGAGAACCATGAAGTATTTCATGAAATTATGATAGCATCACGTACACTAAGCAAATGTGATGCATTAAAAACAAAACTAGATGGACGTGGATGCACAATATCAACTGCACAAGTAGATGCAGATAACACACAAGAATTAATAACTTTAATAAATGATTATCAACCAGATTTAGTTATAAATGTAGCACTTCCTTATCAAGATTTAACTATAATGGATGCTTGTCTTGCTACTAAAACTAATTATATGGATACTGCAAATTATGAACCAAAGGATACTGCTAAATTTGAATATAAATGGCAATGGGCATATCGTGAGAAATTCAAAGCAGCAGGTATTACAGCATTATTAGGAAGTGGTTTTGATCCAGGTGTAACAAGTGTATTTTCAGCTTATGCATTAAAACATCAATTTGATGAAATAAACTATATAGATATTCTAGACTGTAATGGTGGTGATCATGGTTATCCATTTGCTACAAACTTTAATCCAGAAATTAATATACGTGAAGTAAGTGCTAATGGATCTTACTGGCAAGACGGACACTGGGTAGAAACTAAACCAATGGAAATCAAAAGAGAATATGATTTTAAAGAAGTAGGTCATAAAGACATGTACCTATTACACCATGAAGAAATAGAATCACTAGCAATTAATATTCCAGGCATTAAACGTATTAGATTCTTTATGACTTTTGGTCAAAGTTATTTAACTCATCTTAAATGTTTAGAAAATTCAGGAATGACAAGTATTGAACCAATAATTTATAATGGACAAGAAATTGTTCCTCTACAATTTCTAGCAGCAGTACTTCCCGACCCTAGCACATTAGGAGCACGTACCAAAGGTAAAACCAACATAGGCTGTATCTTTAAAGGTAAAAAAGATGGTAAAGATAAAACTTACTATTTATATAATGTATGTGATCATGAAACATGCTATAAAGAAGTAGGATCACAAGCTATTTCATATACTACAGGAGTACCAGCAATGATAGGAGCAAGTATGTTAATGCAAGGTATTTGGAATAAACCAGGAGTATACACAATAGAAGAATTTGATCCAGATCCATTTATGGAAGACCTAAATAAATTTGGTTTACCATGGATAGAAGATTTTAATCCTATATTAGTTGATTAGTTTATGCAAAATATAAATAACCTATTAGCTGTTAAAACACCAGCCTATATTATTGATGAAGCAGCTATTATAAATAATTGTAAAATTTTAAAAGGTATTAAGGATGCTACTGGTTGTAAAATATTATTAGCTTCTAAAGCTTTTTCATCTTATTGTATGTTTAATACTATAAAAGAGTATTTAGATGGTATGACTAGTTCTTCTTTACATGAAGCTCGTTTATCTTATGAAGAGATGCATTCTGAAACTCATATCTTTTCTCCTGGTTATAGAGATGATGAATTTGATGAAATATGTACTTATAGTGATCATATAGTATTTAATTCTTTTAATCAATGGAATCATTTTAAAGCTACTGCTCTTAGTCATAACATTAGTTGTGGTCTTAGAATTAATCCTGAATATAGTGAAGTAGAAGTAGATTTATATAATCCTTGTGCTAAAGGTTCAAGATTAGGTATAACTTTTGATAACTTTAATGATCAGGATCTTACTGGAATTGAAGGTCTACATTTTCACTGTTTATGCGAACAGGGTGCTGATGTTCTAGTTCGTACGCTTGAGGCAGTAGAAACTAAATTTGGACCATACCTAACTAACCTTAAATGGCTTAATTTTGGTGGTGGCCACCATATCACCCGCCAAAATTATGACTTAACTCTGCTTATCTCTACCATCAATAGAATTAAAAACACTTATAACTTACAAGTATATTTAGAACCAGGTGAAGCTGTAGCACTTAATGCTGGCTTCCTTGTTAGTAGTGTGTTAGATATTACTACTAATTCAATTAATAATGCTATATTAGATACATCTGCAGCAACTCATATGCCTGATGTATTAGAGATGCCTTATCGTCCTAATGTTATTAATGCTAAAGAAGCTAATATTTTAGATTATACATACCGTTTTGGTGGACCTACTTGTTTATCAGGTGATATTATAGGAGACTACTCTTTTAATAAACCACTAGAGATTGGTGATAAAGTAATATTTGAAGATATGGCTATATATACTATGGTTAAAAATAATACTTTTAATGGTATTAACCTACCCTCAATATATATATTGAAGGAAGATTCTAAACTAGAACTACATAAAAGTTTTAATTATAATGATTTTAAGACTAGACTATAGTAAACCCTAATCTAATATAAATTACGCATATTACCTACAAATATAAAAAGTGCTAATAACCCTTAAATATAGGCTATTAGCACTTTTTATATACTTCTAACTGTCAAAGACTAAATATAGCATTTTACATATAGCATATAATCTATATCATATAGAATCTAATCCCTTATAGAATCTAATCCCTTATAGAATCTGAGTCCTATTACTACATTTATGAAAATAAATGTAGTAAGCTTCATACCTATAAAAAATACGAGATATTATCTCGTATTTTTTAGTTAGTTATTTCAATAATATAGTTACCATCCTTAACATCTAGTTTAATAATTTGATCACTATGCATTTCATGTTCAATCATTTTACGTGCTATAAGTGTTTCGATATTACGTTGAATATACCTTTTCATTGGACGTGCACCATAAACATCATCAACACCCTCATTGGCAATTAAACTATAAACATCATTACTAACTTCTAATTTAATATCTTTAGTAGCTAAGCGTTGAATTAATTCATTCATAAATTTATGAGCAATCTTATCAAGCATAGTAGTATCTAAAGAATTAAATATTATTATTTCATCTATACGGTTAATAAATTCTGGTTTAAAGAATTTCTTAACTTCACTCATATAAGCTGTTTCTTTATCTATAGCATTATCAAAGGCAAACTGGCCTCCTAAATTACTAGTCATAATAAGAATAGTATTTTTAAAGTCTATGGTTACTCCTTTGTTGTCTGTTATACGTCCATCATCTAATATCTGAAGAAGAACATTAAACACATCTGGATGTGCTTTTTCAACTTCATCAAATAGCACAATAGAGTAGGGATTTCTTCGCACTGCTTCACTTAACTGACCTCCTTCTTCATAACCAACATATCCTGGAGGAGCACCAATTAAGCGTGATACACTATGCTTCTCCATATATTCACTCATATCAATTCTTATAATATGAGCTTCACTATCAAATAATTGTTCTGCTAATGCTTTAGCTACTTCAGTTTTACCAACTCCTGTTGGACCTAAGAATAAGAATGATCCTATAGGTCTATTTTCATCCTGAATTTGTGCTTTACTTCGCATTATAGCATCACTTACAAGTGTTAATGCATTATCTTGGCCAATTACACGTTTAGCCAAGGTATCCTTTAAAGCTAATAATTTAATACGTTGTGACTCTACTAAACGATTAACTTCAACACCACTCCAACGAGAAACAATCTTAGCAATAGCCTCACTATTAACTATTTCTTTAATCATGGCATCGTTTTTTTCTTTATCAGCATCAGCAGCTATTCTCGCTTCTAATTCTGGTATTAATCCATACTGTAGTTTAGCAGCATCCTCATAACGTGATTCATTTTGTGCTTGTTCAAGATCTAGACGTGCCTTCTCTAATTTTACTTTATCATTCTTACTAGCATTCAATATAGCCTTTTCATCACTCCACTTAGTATACAATATATCCTTCTTAGCTTTAACATCTTTAATTTCTATTTTGATTTGAGCTAAACGTTCCTGCGTCTTCTTATCTTTTTCTTGTTTAAGTGCAGTTTCTTCTATTTCTAATTGCATTAGACGTCTTGTTAATTCATCAAGTTCTTGTGGCATTGAATCCATTTCAACTCTTAATGATGCACAAGCCTCATCAATTAAATCTATTGCTTTATCTGGTAAAAAACGATCAGTAATATATCTATTACTTAATGTTACTGCAGATATTATAGCTTCATCTAATATTTTAACTCCATGATAAGATTCAAATCGATCCTTTAATCCACGCAGTATCGAAATAGTATCTTCAACTGTCGGCTCATTTACGTTAATTCTTTGGAATCTTCGTTCTAGTGCTGCATCTTTTTCAATATATTGGCGATATTCATTAAATGTTGTTGCTCCAATACATCTTAGTTCTCCTCTAGCTAGCATTGGTTTTAATAAGTTTGCAGCATCCATGCTTCCTTCTGTTTTACCTGCTCCTACTAGATTATGAATTTCATCAATAAATAGTACTATATTACCATTAGCTTCTTTTACTTCATTTAGTACTGCTTTTAATCGTTCTTCAAATTCTCCTCGATATTTAGCTCCAGCAATTAGGGATCCCATATCTAATTCTATTAGTTTTTTATCTTTTAGGGTTGTTGGAACATCACCTTTCATTATTCTCCAAGCTATTCCTTCTACTATAGCTGTTTTACCTACTCCTGGTTCCCCTATCAATATAGGATTATTCTTAGTTTTCCTCGATAGTATTTGTATAACTCTTCTAATTTCCTCATCTCTTCCAATTACTGGATCTATTTTTCCAGCTTTAACATCATCTACAAGATTACGTCCGTATTTAGCTAATGCTTCTACGTTATTTTCAGCTGTTTGTGTATTCATACTATTACCTCCCCTGCGCTCCTTTTCAGCAGCTATTAATTCTTTTTGATTAAGTTTAAATTGCTTATTTAGTAATGTTGCTATATAAGCTTTAGAACTTATTAAAGCTATAAATAGACTAGCTGTACTCATATAAGCTTCATCAAATATTTTACTTATTGATTGTGCATCATTAAATGCTTTATTTACATTATTAGAAAATCTTGGTTCATTACTAGAATCTGTCTTACTAATATTATTAAGTTGCGTATTGATAACTTCTAATGCTTGAAGTTTATCAATATGAACTCTTTTAAATAGTCCATCTAGTACTTCTTCTTCAAAAATAGTTTTTAGTAAATGGATTACATCTACATCATTATGATGTAATGCTTTAGTTAATTCTATAGCTTTGATTATTGCTTGTTGTAATGTTTCACTCATATTTTCAAAATTCATATTAATCACTCCTTTAGCACTCTAGTAACCTATGTGCTAATAGTATTATAGCATAATAATTAGCACTGTCAATAGCAGAGTGCTAATTATTATCTAAAATTATAGAGTAGCTTATTACTACCCTATTAACTACTTATTATTATGTAATTATATCTATAGCTTATAGCATATACTATCTTATTCTTTATTATATTTCTTTATTAATTTATCTTTTACATAATCTGAAACAAACTTAGTTACATCAGCATTATGTTGAGCTATTACTTTTACACTGCTACTTGATAAGAATGAATAATTAGGTTTAGATAATAAAAATAATGTTTCT
>JAVXTN010000018.1:703-1093 GCA_036642635.1 Erysipelotrichaceae bacterium | reverse complement strand
GATCATTTAACCACATGTTAGCTGTTGCTGTTTGTAGTTCATATTCATAATCTTGTACAGCTCTTATTCCTCTTATTAGTACTTGAGCTTCACATTTAGTAGCGAAGTCGACACTTAGTCCACTTCCAATACAGCAGCGTACATTTTCAATATTCTTACAAGCATCTTTTATCATATCTAAACGTTCTTCTTCACTAAAAAGACATATTTTATCTGGGTTATCCATAATAACTACTATTACTTCATCAAATAGTTTAGAACTGCGTTCTATTATATCTAAATGTCCTCTTGTTATTGGATCAAAAGTTCCTGGATATATTGCTTTTCTAATTTTATTCATCTTCTTCATCCCTTCTATAATAAGTTATTTTAGTAATACCATACTTAGCT
>JAVXTN010000018.1:0-693 GCA_036642635.1 Erysipelotrichaceae bacterium | reverse complement strand
ATATAAATCTATATAGTTATCATTAAAGCTATCGTTCTTTAAAGATTCTACTATAATATAACCATTAATATTTAATAATTTATTTGTAGCTATATAATCCATAATATAAGATATTTCCTGTTCAAGATAGGGTGGATCTAAGTATATTATATCAAATGTTAAATTATTATTTAAACAATATTTTAGTGCTGCTTTATAATCTAACTTGAAAACACTACATGTTAATTCTTCGTGAAGTGATTTAATATTAGAGTTGATCATCTTTATAGCTTCATTATTATTATCAAAGAAATAGCAATGAGTTATCCCTCGTGATATCCCTTCTAAACCAATTGATCCACTACCAGCAAATAAATCTAGCATTGTACCTTTATCAAAATAAGGACCAATTTTAGAGAAAACGGCTTCTTTAATTTTAGCTGCTGTTGGTCGTGTTGTATTAGACTCAATTGAATTAATTATTCTTGAACGATGTTTACCTGCTACTATTTTCATATTTATTTACTCCTTTGTGTATAAACAATTATATACTGGGAAAGATATAAATGCATCAACTAAGATGCAACCCCCAATCTTTGTTTCTCCTCTTCCCTTTCTTAAAGAGTCCCGCTCCCCCGGGGCTCTTTTTAATTAATATCTAGTTCCTTATTAGCAATTGGTAGAGCAGCATTTGTACTAGCTCCTTTTATAATT
>JAVXTN010000017.1:6880-11816 GCA_036642635.1 Erysipelotrichaceae bacterium | reverse complement strand
GTTTATTAGAAAGAGCTGCAAAGCTTAACGATGAACTAGGTGGAGGATCACTAACAGCACTACCATTAATTGAAACACAAGCAGGAGATATATCTGCTTATATTCCAACTAATGTTATATCTATTACCGACGGACAAATATTCCTACAAACAGAACTATTTAACGCCGGTAATCGTCCAGCAGTTGACTCTGGACTATCAGTATCAAGAGTTGGAAGTTCAGCACAAATTAAAGCAATGAAACAAGTAGCTGGATCATTAAAACTAGAATTAGCACAATATACTGAAATGCAAGCCTTCTCTAAATTTGGTAGTGATCTAGATAATGCTACTAAAGCAACATTAGCACACGGAGAAAGACTAACAGAACTATTAAAACAAAATCAATATGAACCAATGAACGTATATGACCAAATTTTATCATTATTTTCAGCTAAATATGGCTATCTAAAAGAAGTTAAAGTTAGTGAAATTAAAATGTATGAAAAAGCAATGCTAAAATATATGAATGCTAACTATCAAGATATCTATAAAGAATTAATAGATAAACAAGCTATTGATGAAGAACTATCAACCCGCATTAAAGATGCGTTAGCTAAATTCTCAATAGAATTTAATAGCATACACGGTAACTAAAAGTGGCCGGTGGAAAATTAGCCATTAAAAGCAGAATACGTTCAGTAGATTCAACAAAAAAAATAACAAAAGCAATGCAACTAGTAGCAGCAAGCAAATTAACTAAAATCAAAAGTAAAATGCTAGAAAATAGAGAATACGCAAGTTATCTAAAAAACATAGTACAAGAAATACTAAGTAATATAGAAACTAGTGATCATCCATATCTAGTACAAACTAAAGATAAACCTAATTTATATGTTGTATTCACAAGTGATATGGGACTATGCGGAGGATATAACGCAAACGTATACAGACTACTAGAAACAACAATAAAACCAAGTGATAAAGTAATAATGCTAGGAAGCAGAGGAACAAGCTACATCAAAACTAAAAACTATGATGTCATAGAAAACTTTAATGATGTAGAAGAAGGAGACTATGACATCATAGTACAAGTAGCTAATAAAGCATTAGAACTATATATAAATAAAGAGATATCAGGAATTAATATAATTTATACAAGCTATGTTAATCCTATGGTATTTAATGCACAAGTAGTAGAACTATTACCAGTTAAAAAAGATGGTACTAGTGCTGAAGATGGTGCTAGTGCTGAAGATGGTGCTAGTGCTGATGATGGTGCTAGTGCTGAAGATGGTTCTGAAACTAAGTTTAAATCTAGTAGTGATACTATATTTGAACCAGCAGGAGATACTATATTAGATGAATTAGTACCTATGTATTTAAAATCTTTATTATATAGTTATTTGTTAGAAACTAAGACTAGTGAATCAGCATCTAGAAGAACAGCAATGGAAAGTGCTACTGATAATGCTGAAGAATTAAAAGAAGCATTAGAGTTTAAATTTAACCAAGCTAGACAAGCAGCAATTACACAAGAAATATCTGAAATTGTAGCTGGTGCTAATGCATTATAGCGAAAGGAAGAAGAATAGATGAAAAAAAATGTAGGTAAAATTGTCCAAGTAATAGGACCAGTAGTAGATGTACTCTTTAATACAAATGAACTTCCATCCCTATTAAATGCTATTGAAATTCCTTTAAAGGATAGTGAACCACTAGTAATAGAGGTTGCTCAGCATATTGGTGATGATCATGTACGTTGTATTGCTATGGGTTCTACTGATGGTTTAGTACGTGGTATGGAAGCAATAGATACTAATGCTCCTATTAGTGTACCAGTAGGTAAAGAAGTATTAGGTAGAATGTTTAATGTCCTAGGTAGAGAAATAGATGGATTAGGTAAGTTAGATGAATCTGTTACTAGATTACCAATCCATCGTAAAGCTCCAGCCTTTGATGAACAACTTACATCTACTGAAGTACTAGAAACAGGAATTAAAGTAATAGACTTACTATGTCCTTATTCAAGAGGTGGTAAGATTGGATTATTCGGAGGAGCAGGAGTTGGTAAAACTGTACTTATCCAAGAATTAATTCATAATATAGCGAAAGAACATGGTGGTATGTCAGTAGTTACAGGTGTTGGTGAAAGAACACGTGAAGGTAATGACATGTACCATGAAATGAAAGATTCAGGAGTTCTAGATAAAACTGTATTAGTTTATGGACAAATGAATGAATCTCCAGGAGCAAGAATGCGTGTAGCACTAAGTGGATTAACAATGGCAGAATATTATCGTGATCATGATCACCAAGATGTACTACTATTTGTTGATAACATCTTTAGATTTACTCAAGCAGGTTCTGAAGTTTCTGCCCTACTAGGACGTATGCCTTCAGCAGTAGGTTACCAACCTACACTTGCTACTGAGATGGGACAACTTCAAGAACGTATTACTTCTACTAAGAATGGTTCTATAACATCAGTACAAGCTATATATGTTCCAGCTGATGACTTAACAGATCCAGCTCCAGCAACAGCTTTCTCACATCTAGATGCTAAAACAGTATTAGATCGTGGTATAGCAGCTCTTGGTATATATCCAGCAGTAGATCCATTAGAATCTAGTTCTCGTATTCTAGATCCACTAGTAGTAGGAGAAGAACATTATGAAGTAGCACGTGGTGTTCAACAACTATTACAAAGATATAAAGAGCTTCAAGACATCATAGCAATTCTTGGTATGGATGAATTGAGCGAAGCTGACAAGGTAGTAGTTAATCGTGCACGTCGTGTAAGAAACTTCCTTTCTCAACCTTTTAATGTTGGTGAACAATTCACTGGTATGAAAGGTAAATACGTAAGCAGAGAAGATACTATACGTTCATTTAAAGAACTACTTGCAGGTAAATATGATTCATTACCTGAACAAGCCTTTATGTTTGCTGGTAGTATTGAAGATGTTATAGCTAAAGCCTCAGAACTAGGTGATTAATATGCTTCATGTTAAAATTATTACACCTAAGGGCTTATATCATGAAACAGATTGTATTAGTCTACATGCTACTAGTGTAGAAGGAGAATTCACTCTGTTAAGCGATCATATGAGCGTAGTTGCTATGCTTATAGATTGTCCTTTAATAATTAATGATGGTACTACTGATAGTATATTCGCTATCTCTAAAGGCCTTCTACATCTTCTAAATAACAATATCGAAATACTAGTAGATACGATAGAAGGTAAATCTGAAATCGATATTCCAAGAGCTCTAGCTGCAAAAAAACGTGCAGAAGAACGTCTAGCAAAACAAGATAGTTCTATAGATAATCGTAGAGTAGAAATAGCATTACATAAAGCTATAAATCGAATAGATGTAGCAAATAAGTAATATAAAATTATATATGACCTATCAAATGATAGGTCATATTTTATTATGTTCATTACCTTAATGTATAAATAATATTACAATAATGATATAATAGATAATCTAATTGTTTTATATAATATGTAATGGTATAATAGTCTAGAAAGTTTGAGGACTAGCTTATCTTAAAATTTAGAGAGAATTTTGTTTATATTAAAAATAGCTTTAGTGCTGACCAAATTATTATAATGCTAGTAACTGCTAGTATCTTTTTACCGTTTTATTTAACTTGCGTAGCTTTATTAGCTACTGTTATATATCTTATTGCTACTAAAAAGATTATTAGTATTATTGAAGATATTCCTAGATCACGTTGGTTATTATGTTTCTGTGTATTTGGTGGTATTGTTTCATTAATAATGGGTAATTATTTAGGTGCTTTATGTAGTGTAGGTATCTTACTAATATGTATTTTTGTTTTATATTATAGAACTATAATAGATAAAAGATTATTTAGGGTTCTTATTCATATTATTTGTTTATGTAGTATGTTTAACTTTGCTTTTGCTGTATTAGAATATTATTCTATTGTACATTCATTAGGTTATCGTTTCTTATCATTAAATATAGCAGATGATCCTGCTTTTAGAGTTAATGCTAGTTTCTTTAATGCTAATTATTATGCTATGATTATTGAATTCGTAGTTATATGCTGTGCATATAAATTATTAGAGTTTAGATCTTGGAAACGTCATTTTTACTACTTATTAATTATTGTTTGTAATTTATTTGCTTTATATTTATGTGGTTGTCGTACTGCTTGGCCTGCTATAATTGTTGCTTTACCTATTATGTTATTGTTTAGTGGTAGGTTAAAAGCATTATTAGCTGTTATTGGTATTAGCGGTTCTGGTGTATTAGCTATGTTAATTAATCCTGATTGGTTCCCTCGTAATGATAGTTTTGCTTTATACTTTGGTGTAAGGAAAGATATATGGTTAACAGCTATAGAAGGAATTAAACAACATCCACTAGTAGGACAAGGACCATTAACTTATATGCAAGTATATCCAGGTCTTGATGGTCCTCCAACCCAACACGCACATTCAGTATTTATTGATCCATTCTTATGTTATGGAATAGTAGGAGTGCTAATTGTTGGTGTTTATATTGGAGACTGTATTAAACGTATATATAAAATGTTTAGAAGTAAAGTAAACCCTGAACTAAGTGCATTAATAATTAGTGCTATAATAGTTGTAGGGGTTCACGGTTTACTAGATTATACTATATTTTGGATTCAAACAGCTATGTTGTTTCTAATTATATTTAGTTCATTTAGTATGTATGATAGAAAAGATTAGGATTAGGATTAAGGTTAGTTTAAGATGTGGTAGTAGTTATAGGAGGTATAATTAATGTTATATAATATTGTAACTGTAGTAATCTATATAAGTTGTTTTGGAATAAGTTTATATGCACTAGAAGCAGTAAGATTTGAAAAACTATGTAAAGTTAATAATCCTACAAAAGTAACAATCTTATTATTTCTATTTAGTATGGCTTTAGGCTATTTGATAGCTGAGTTT
>JAVXTN010000017.1:6464-6870 GCA_036642635.1 Erysipelotrichaceae bacterium | reverse complement strand
AACTATGTTTATGAGATAGCACTTAGGTGCTTTTTTTTTATTAAATGTTTAAAAAATAGTAAAATATCAGTAAAAAACACCTTTGTAAGGGAAAAATACCGTTAAAATTGCCATTATTTCAACAAATTTAAAATTTACTATGTAAATTCTTTACTTTTCTTGCTATAATAGATTCAACGGAGGACAACACTAATGAATAAAGAAATAATCAAGAAGGCCCGTAAGATGAGATTGCGGTCTAGACTACTGGTCGGTTGTATTGTTCTTCCAGTTTTGTTATTACTTTGCATGTTTGTCGCCTACTATTATTTCTCAAAGGAAGATATACTCTCTAAGACTATCCAATCTTCCACTAAGGTAGTATCAATTGTAGAAGAAATATTTTCACTAAATGCTTCTTGGATTG
>JAVXTN010000017.1:3967-6454 GCA_036642635.1 Erysipelotrichaceae bacterium | reverse complement strand
ACCCTCTTGTAAATAGTATTGTACTAGGATTAAACCATACTGATTACGAAGAGAACAACACCCAAGTATTAAAATTTAAGACTTATCTTAGCTCTAAGAAAAGCTTATATGATAATGCAAAGGAAGTAGCATTATATTCAGCTAATATGATGCAAATGTATTCAATGAGTGACAAGCTAGATCAAAAAGAAGTAGAAAGTTATTTAGAACAAGCAAGTACCAATCCTAAACAAAGTTTATGGTTTCACACGAAAAATGGAAGTGAAGGATTGGTAGTACTAGTTAAACCAGTGTGTAATGATAATTCAACAATTATCGGATATGCATTAGTAGGACTAGAAGAAAAAGCATTTAGTTCTGCATTCGCTACATTAGATAGTAAAGAAGACTCGATAGTTATACTTAATGAAGCGAATGAATATCTATTTGGAACAGGAACTAATCTAAGCTATCAGCAAAAAATCGAAGTAGTAGACAATGCTACTAAGATAAACACTACTGACTATATTGCTGTAACAAAAAAAGCAAAAACTAGTACATGGAACGTAGTGGACCTGATATCTGAAGATTATGTAATTGAACAACTAAATAGTGTTAAAAAGCTACTAGTTGTATTCAGTACTATATTGATCTTATGGATGCTCATAGCAACAAGAGTTTTATATTTAAGTCTTATTGGACCATTAAATGAAATTATTAGATGTTTAAATTTGGTAATCGAGGGTAATTTAAACATTAGAATTGAAGATGATGGAGATGATGAAATACACGAACTAGCAATTCAGTATAACTCTTTGATTGATTGGCTAGCCAATCTATTAGAGGTAGTAGAAAACGAACAAGGTAAAAAGCGGGAAGCAGAAATAAAAATGCTACAAGCCCAAATAAACCCACACTTCTTATTCAATACCCTAAATACATTAAAGGGAGTAGCACTAATGAATGACGATAGACCAGTTGCTAAGGGACTACAAGCATTAGCTAAGCTATTAAGAAATACAATTGTTAACTCAGATGAATTAGTAGAAATACAAGAAGAGATTGAAAACCTGAATAATTATATTATTATTCAAAAGCTAAGATATGGTAATGGATTTGAGATAAAATATAATGTAGAAGAAGAAACTAAACATTATAAGATAATGAAATTCATATTACAGCCAATAGTAGAGAATGCTATATTACATGCGTTTGAAGAAGATAAAGATGGACAGGTAATAGAAGTAAACATATTTATTGAAAATGAATATGTCGTTATAGTAATCGAAGACAATGGAATTGGCTACGATACTAAACAAAAAGATTCAGAAACAAAAGGAAATTTAAGCGGAATAGGAATGAAAAACGTTGAAGAACGAATTCGCTTAACCTTCTCAGCAAATTATAAGATGTACACAGAAAGTAAAATTGGTCAGGGAACTAAAGTCACAATAAAACTCCCAATCGTTGACCAATAAGGAGGACAATAAATGTACAAAGTATTAATCGTCGATGATGAAAAACTAATTAGAATCACATTAAAGAATATTATTGATTGGGAAGAACACGATTGTGAAATCGTAGGTCTTGCTAAAGATGGTGAAGAAGCTTATAACATGTTTTTAGAACTTAACCCACAAATTATTATTACTGATCTTAAGATGCCTAAATTAGATGGCCTAGAACTAATAAAGAAGGTTAAAGCAGTAAATAGAAACGTTCAAGTAGCAGTATTAAGTAACTACAATGATTTTGATCTAGTAAGAACAGCTATGAAATATGGAGCTTTCGACTACCTAATGAAAGTAACACTAGAAGATGAAGAACTAATCAAAACTATTGAACAAATGAAAGCTAAATGCGTACGTAAAGACGCAGAACTAAAAGTAACACAAGAAAACATGGTAAACCAACTTAAACAATACCTATTATTAAGACAAGGTGGAGACGTAATTAATCAAAACGAATTCCTAGATGTTTTAATGAAAGATTGCCCAACATATGTAGACGGAGACTATCAAATATTATACTTTAGAATAGATAACATAAATAAAGTTTATGAAGATAAAGTAATGAATAGAGAAAAACTACGTCGTAATATGAATGATATTATATGTGATAATATTCCAACAATGTTTGACTATAAAATACTATTTATCAAGAATCATTCAGGATTAATAATCTTTAAAACAGCTGAGAAGAAAAAGATTCACAGCATAGCTAATCACTTAATGAAGAACATTGAACAATACTTAGACCTTAATATGTCAATAACTATGTCTAAAATTCTACATTCACCTGAAGAATTTTATGAAGCATATGAACAACTATTAGATATGCATGAAATGCGCTTCTATATAGGAGAACAAGTATTAATTGAAGTAGAATACTTCACAAGCTTTAATGATTTAGATCGTGATAACCTATACTATCACATGAAATTAATTGATAAACTAAGAGAAAGAGACTTTGAAGCAGTAGATAACATTAACCGCCAACTATTAGCAT
>JAVXTN010000017.1:0-3957 GCA_036642635.1 Erysipelotrichaceae bacterium | reverse complement strand
ATGAAAGAAAAATATATAAGACCTAAGAATGTTAAAGATCTATATGTATTCATATTAAATAATATAGAAGGTTATGAATCTCAAAAAGGATTAAAGAATACATATCGCTTTGAACACCTTAAAAATAGAATACTAGTAGTAGAAACACTTAAAGATTTAAGCACTACACTAGATGGAGTATTTGAAGCAATTGAAAGCTGGTTAAAAGACTCAAGTAATTCTAAATATCGTAAAGAAATCCAAGATGTTATTAACTTCGTAGACTGTAATATTGAAAAGAAAATAACATTAACTATGATATCAGCAAACGTAAATATGAATGAAAGCTACCTAAGTAGAACATTTAAAGCAGAAACAGGACAAAACTTAATATACTATATTAATGAAAAGAAAATGAAAAAAGCAATGGAACTACTATCAGACTCAAGAATGATGGTAAAAGAAGCAGCATACCAAGTAGGTATTGAAGACCAATTCTACTTTAATAAAGTATTTAAGAAATTCTATAATGTTTCACCAACTGAATTTAGAAAGAATCTATATAAAACTAAGATGAATAAAGACTAGCATAGCTAGTCTTTTTTCTTTAGTTTATAACATATAATATATAGGAGGTTAATATGAAAACATTTAAATTATTATATGTTATAGTAATATTAATTATTACAGTACTATTATATATAGACCCAATACCTAAATTAAATAAGAAAGAAAGTAGTAGTGAAGTAAGTATAGCTAAACCTAAAGAAGAATTTAAAGATATTGTAGTTGAAGTAACTAGAAAAGAAGGTAAAGTAAATATACCATTAGAAACATATTTAGAAGGAGTAGTAGGAAGTGAAATGCCAGCAAGCTATAATATAGAAGCTTTAAAAGCCCAAGCAATAGCTGCTAGAACATTTGTAGCTAGTAGGGCTTTTAAAGTAGATGATAGTACTGCTTCACAAGTTTATCATAATCCAACTGAATTAAAAAACATCTGGAAAGATAAATACGAATCAAGAGCTATGACCATTAAGCGAGCAGTTAACGATACCACATCTCTTATAATGACATACAATGGAAACTACATAAGTGCTTTATTTTATAGTTCATGTAATGGTAAAACAAATAATTCTCAAGACTATTGGAAAGGAGAAGTACCTTATTTGATAAGTGTAGAATCCCCTTGGGATTTAGAAGATCCTAAAACAACTCAAACTATAGAAATGAATAAGTTAGAAGTAGCTAATAGCTTAGGGTTTACTAATATTATAAATAATATGGAAATACAACGCTATCCTAATGGATATGTTAAAACTATAACTATGGATGATATTCAATTCAGTGGAAGAGAAGTAAGAGAAAAACTAAAACTAAGAAGTAGTGATTTTACAATTATCGCAAAAGGCGATAATTATGAAATCACTACTAAGGGATATGGACACGGTGTAGGAATGTCACAAGTAGGAGCACAAGGTATGGCACTAGCTGGACATACCTACACCGAGATATTGAACCATTACTATACTAATATAAAGATTGAAAAAATAGTGTATAAGAAATAAAAGCTTGGGAACAATGCTTGTAGAGGTGATATGAATGTACACATATACAAGAAAACAAAACAAAGCTAAATATACGCTTATCTATTCATTAGGAATATTTCTAATACTAATAATATTATTTATTGGGTATGTAGCTTATAAACCAAGTGAAGAAATAGCAGTAGTAGCACCAACAGATACACCAGTAATGGATATACCAACTAAAGAAGAATTAGTTAAGAATCCATTTAGTGTAGAAGCTAAGATTGTGCTAGAATATTTCGATGGAACAACGAAAGAAATACCAAGCATATCTGAATTCGAAGGAGTATACAGAGGAAACCAAGGAATAGACTATGGCTTTAATAAAACAGAGTTTGAAGTTAAAGCAATGGCAAGTGGAACAGTTGAAGACATAGTAAACGATCCACTATTCGCAAACACTATAAAAATTAAAAGCAAAGATTATGTAATAACATATCAAAGCTTAAAAGAAACACACTTAAAAAAAGGTGATACAGTAAAACAAGGAGATACACTAGCACTATGCACAACTAATGTTTACAATGCGGAACTAGGGAATCACCTACACATAGTTGTAACAAAAGGAAATCAAGTAATCGACCCAAAAAGTATTATTAATAAACCCTTAAATTAGACTAAAATAGTACTCAAGGGTACTATTTTGTTTAATTTAAGGTACTAATTAGATAATATGTGATATATAACATTAAGTTAGTTCTTTTTTAATAAAATAAATGTGTTATAATATTAATGCTATGAATGGAGGTAACGCTATGTTATTTACGAAAGAAGTCGGTATTGATTTAGGTACTGCCAATTTATTAATATATGTTAAAGGTGAAGGTATTGTTATAGATGAACCTTCAGTGGTATCTATAGATGCAGAAACTAAGAAACCTATTGCAGCAGGTCAACAAGCAAAAGATATGTTAGGAAGAACTCCAGGAAGAGTTCTTGCTATTCGCCCCCTAAAGGATGGAGTTATAGCTGATTTTGAAGTTACAGAAATAATGCTAAACTACTTCTTAACAAAACTAAATATTAAAGGTATGTTTAAGCGACCAACAATTTTAATTTGTTGTCCAAGTAATATTACACAAGTAGAAAGAAATGCTATTCGTGACTGTGCTTATCGTGCAGGAGCTAAGAAAGTATATATTGAAGAAGAACCTAAAGTTGCAGCTGTAGGAGCTGGACTTGATATATCTAAACCAAGTGGTTGTATGGTATTAGATATAGGTGGTGGAACTACAGATGTAGCAGTATTATCATTAGGAGAAATTGTTAGCTCAACTTCACTAAAGATTGCTGGAGATACATTAGACCGTGATATCATTAAATATGTAAAAGACGAAAAGAAACTTCTAATTGGAGACCGTACTGCTGAAGAAATTAAATCTTCAATCGGAACTGCATGGAAGAGTGCTAGAAATGAAACAATAGAAGTAAGTGGTCGTGACCTAGTTACAGGATTACCACATACTATTACTTTAACAAGTGATCAAATAGAAGTAGCAATGAGAGAAAGCTTACAACAAATTGTACGTGCTTGTAAAACAGTACTAGAACAAACACCACCAGAATTATCAGCAGATATCGTAACAAGAGGTATTGTGTTGACAGGTGGAGGAGCACTATTGCATGGAATCGATGAACTACTAAGAAATGAATTACATATACCTGTTTATGTAGCTGAGAATGCACTTAGATGTGTTGCTGAAGGTACTGGTATACTATTAGAAAACTTACACCTAGTTCGCTAATAAGAAAGAGGTACTAATATGCAATGGATTTACTATCTATTAGTTCCATTTGCGATATCCCTATGTATAACACCATTAGTTAAACATATAGCAATTAAATTAGGTGTTTATGCAGAAATGAATGAAAGAACAATTCATAAGAAACCGATGGCTCGTATCGGAGGAGTAGCAATATATGTTGCTTTCCTTCTAGGTATGACCATCTTTATGAAATTAGATGCATCATTAAAAGGAATATTACTAGGTGGAACAATAATGTTTTTAAGTGGATTAATCGATGATATGATTGATCTTAAACCTAAATATAAATTAATGTTTCAAGCATTAGCGGCGATAGTTGTAATGCAAGTAGGAAGTGTCTATTTAGGTGCTATCCATTTACCATTCGGAATCAGTATAAGTATGGGAATAATAAGCTATGCAATAACATTTGTATGGCTAGTAGGAATTACTAATGCAGTTAATCTAATCGATGGACTAGACGGACTAGCAGCAGGGATAAGTGCAATTGTATTAATAGTTATTGCGTCCCTCTCTGTAATAGACGGACGCTTTGATATTTGTAATTTATCATTGTTATTAGCAGGAGCAACACTAGGATTCTTAATCTTTAATACACATCCTGCTAAGTTGTTTATGGGAGA
>JAVXTN010000016.1:0-12031 GCA_036642635.1 Erysipelotrichaceae bacterium | reverse complement strand
TATTAGGCTTAGAAAAAGAATTAGATAATGTTAAATATTTAGATATAGCTAAATACTTTATTGATGATAAAGGTAGTTTAAAAGAAGAATATAGTTTAGATGGTTTACATATTAATAAAGAGGGGTATTTAATGTTTGAAAAGGTTTTAAGTTTATAAAATATTAAATATGGGGTGGAATAAAGTATTATAAGAAATAGCTACTGTATTATACAGTAGCTATTTCTTTATAGATTAGAGGGGATTAAGATATGGTAGGGGGATAATATATGATATTTATTGATAATAAATAAGAATATGGGGGTAAAAGAGATAAAAAAATAAGAAAGGTTAAAAAATATCAAATTTTAGGAAGAAAAAAAAGAAGATTTATAGTATAATAAATGCGTATGCGTTATCTAGGAGGGTTATGATGAAACAAATCAAGGAATTAGAAGAAATAGCAATGCGTGTCAGAAGAAACATTATAAAGATGGTGACTGAAGCGAAATCTGGACATCCTGGTGGATCATTATCTGCTGTAGAAATACTAGTAGCAGTTTATTTTACACAAATAAATGTTACTAAAGAAAATTTACTAGATCTTGAAAGAGATAAGTTTGTTTTATCTAAAGGACATGCTTCACCTGTTCTATATTCAACTTTATGTGAAAAAGGATTTGTAGAAGCAGAAGAACTATTAACCTTTAGAAAGATTAATACAAGAATACAAGGACATCCAAGTATGAGAATGCTAGATGGTATTGATATGTCTACTGGTTCCTTAGGACAAGGAGTTTCAGCAGCAGTTGGAATGGCCTTATCAAATAAGATACATAAAAAAGATTTTAGAGTATATACATTATTAGGAGATGGAGAAATACAAGAAGGTGAAGTTTGGGAAGCAGCTATGAGTGCTGCACACTTTAAACTAGATAACCTAATTGCATTTATCGATTGTAATGGACTACAAATAGATGGTAACGTAAGTGATGTTATGAATCCTAATCCTATAGATGAGAAGTTTAAAGCATTTGGTTGGAATGTTATAAAAGTAGATGGACATAACTTTGAAGCTCTTATAGGAGCTTGTGAGGATGCTAAACTAGTTAAAGGTAAACCTACAGTAGTTATATGTAAAACTGTTAAAGGTAAAGGTGTTTCATTTATGGAAAATAACTATAAGTGGCATGGAGTAGCACCTAAAGCTAATGAATGCGAACAAGCATTAAAAGAGTTAGGAGAATAATATGGCAAAGATAGCGACAAGAGATGCATATGGTAAAACACTTGCAGAAATAGTAAAAGAAGATGAATATGTTATAGTGCTAGATGCTGATTTATCAGGATCAACTAAAAGTGCATGTGCTAAAGCAGTAGCACCTGAACAACATTATAATATGGGAATAGCTGAAGCTAATATGATGGCAACAGCAGCAGGACTTGCAACCTGTGGTAATGTAGTATTTGCTAGTAGCTTTGCAATGTTTGCTACTGGACGTGCTTATGAACAAATAAGAAACTCAATTGCTTATCCAAGATTAAATGTTAAAGTATGTGCATCACATGCAGGATTAACAGTAGGAGAAGATGGAGCTTCACATCAAACAGTAGAAGATATTTCATTAATGAGAGGAATACCTGGAATGGTTGTAATTCAACCAGCTGATTATGTAGAAACTTGTGCAGCAATAAGAGCAGTATATAAATATGATGGACCATGCTATGTTAGACTTGGTAGAAGTGGTGTAGAAGAAATATATAAAGAAGAAAACTTTAAATTTGAAATAGGTAAAGGTAATGTATTGAATGAAGGTAAAGATGTAGCTATCTTAGCAACAGGTATGATGGTACAAGAAGCATTAAAGGCTAAAGAAGAATTGAATAAGCTAGGATATAATCCAACTATTGTTGATATACATACTATTAAACCAATAGATAAAGAATTAATAGTTAAATTAGCTAAAACACATAAACTCTTTGTAAGTGCTGAAGAACACAGTATTATTGGTGGTTTAGGAAGTGCTATTGCTGAAGTATTAGCAACAGAATGCCCAACTAAATTAGCAATGGTAGGAGTTAATGATGTGTTTGGAGAATCAGGAACACCTGAAGCATTATGTAAGAAATATGGATTAACAGCAGAAGCAATTGTTAAAGCTGTAGAAGATAACTTTAAATAGGAGGCCCAAATATGAGAGCGGTAATTAGTGTAACTGGAGAAGATAAAGTAGGAATACTTGCAAAAGTTAGTGGAGAATGTGCTAACGCAGATGTTAATGTAGTAGATGTAACACAAACTATATTAGGTAATAAGTTTGTAATGGTAATGAATGTAGAAATTAAAGGTGATGTAGTAGAGTTCCGTAAACATTTAGAAGAATATGGTAAGAATAATAGCTTAGATATTCATGTTAAGAATGAAGAAATCTTTAATGCAATGCATAGAATTTAAATTGGAGGTATCATATGATTAGCGTAAATGAAATATTAGAAACAGTTAATATGATTGAAACAGAGGATTTAGATGTTAGAACTATAACAATGGGTATTTCTTTACTAGATTGTTGTGATAGTGATATAGATAAGTCTTGTGAAAAGGTATATAACAAAATTACAAGATTAGCTAAAGATTTGGTTAAAGTAGGAAATGATATTTCTAATGAATATGGTATACCTATTATTAATAAAAGAATTAGTGTAACACCAATAGCTATGTTAGTTGCTGCTAGTGGTGGAGATCCTGTTAAGTATGCTAAAACTTTAGATGCTTGTGCTAAAAAAGTTGATGTAAACTTTGTTGGAGGATTCTCTGCTTTAGTACAAAAAGGATTTTCAGCAGGAGATAAAGAATTAATTGCTGCTATTCCTGAAGCATTAGCTTGTACTGATCGTGTATGTAGTTCTGTTAATATTGGATCTACTAAAGCAGGTATTAATATGGATGCTGTTAAAACAATGGGTGACATTGTTAAGAAGTGTGCTGAATTAACTGCTGATCGTCAATGTGTTGCTGCTTCTAAACTTGTAGTGTTCTGTAATGCTCCTGAAGATAATCCTTTTATGGCTGGTGCCTTCCATGGTGTTGGTGAAGCTGATTGTGTTATTAATGTTGGAGTATCAGGTCCAGGTGTTGTAAGAGCTGCTATTGCTAAAGCTCCTAAAGATATACCTATGAATGAAGTAGCTGAAATAATTAAAAAGACTGCATTTAAGATTACTAGAATGGGTCAATTAGTTGGTAGTATTGCTAGTGAACGTTTAGGTGTTCCTTTTGGAATAGTTGATTTATCATTAGCTCCTACACCTGCTGTTGGTGATTCAGTTGGTTATATATTAGAAGAAATGGGATTATCTCAAGTTGGAAGTTATGGTACTACTGCTTGTTTAGCAATGTTAAATGACGCTGTTAAAAAAGGTGGAGTAATGGCTTCTAATAGTGTTGGAGGATTATCTGGTGCTTTTATTCCTGTATCTGAAGATGCTGGAATGATAGCTGCTGCTAGAAGTGGATCATTAACTATGGAGAAATTAGAAGCAATGACTGCTGTTTGTTCAGTTGGTCTTGATATGATTGTAATTCCTGGTGATACACCTAATTCTACTATTTCAGGTATAATTGCTGATGAAGCAGCTATTGGAATGGTAAATTCTAAAACTACTGCTGTACGTGTAATTCCAGCTATTGGAATGAAATGTGGAGAAGAACTAGACTTTGGTGGTCTATTTGGAGTAGGACCAGTTATGCATATTAATGAAAACTCATGTGAAGTTATGATTAATCGTGGAGGTAAGATTCCAGCCCCTATTCAATCATTAAAGAACTAATTATATATAGTAAATGGATAACACGTTAGTGTTATCCTCTTTGCTACTAGAAAGGACATAATTATTATGTTGAAAACAGAAGATGAACGTAAAGAAGAAGCTATCCTAGAGTTAGATGATATTGTAGATGAAATTAGTATGTTATCACAACTTAAAGATATTATGGATGTACCACCTTTTATTGCTATGGATTGGGAAACATTAGAACTAATGTTAAGTAGTACTAGTCATTTACCTAAAACTTTATATATAAAAGGATGGAATGCTATTAAAGAAAAAGACCCAATAGCTGCTAATAGATTAGAAACTATTATAAATAATTATAATGCTACACAAATACACTTTACTTGTAATGTAGTATATCAGGATTAGAAGATTGAGGTAACTATGAGTAAGTTTATTGTAACGCCCTATAGTATAAGTGATATAAAATTACTTAAAGATATAAATGTTAAAGCTGTATTAATTAATACAGCCTTTTTGAGTGTAACTAGTACTAGTTGCTTTAATTTATCTGATCTTTCCTCTATAAAGAATGAATGTAAAGAATGTGGACTTGAATTATATATTAATGTTAATTCATTCTTTATGGAGGAAGATATAGATAAGTTAATAGATAGTTTAAAGAAGATTAGGGATGTTAATGTTGATGGTATATACTTTAGTGATTTAGGAGTATTATATGAAGCTGAAAAACTAGGTATGTTAAATTTACTAATATATAATCCAGAAACATTAATATGTAATGAGTATGATGCTAAATACTTCTTAGATTTAGGTATTAAAAGAGTAGTTCTTTCTAAAGAAATAACATTAAGTGATATAGGTAAAATAGCTAATAGTGATTTAGATCCTAAACGTTTAGAAGTATTTATTCATGGTAGAACTTTAATGATGAACTCTAGAAGAAAACTAATTAGTAACTATTTAAAGTTTATAAAAGAGGATAGTAGTATAGTTAAGGATAATTCTAAATTATATTTAATTGAGGAAAAACGTAGTGATCATTTACCTATTATAGAAGATGATAAGGGTACTAGAATATATAGTGGATATATATTAAATGCTATAGAAGATATAGAAGCTTTAGTTGAATATGGTATTGATAATTTTATTATTGATGTTATGGGTTATGATATACAATATGTTATAACAATAATAAAATTATATAGTAATATAATAGATGGTACTATAACTAATGAATTAGCTATGAAAGAATTAATAGAACTTACTAAAGATCGTATAGATACAGGATTCTTTCATAAAGCTACTAGTACGATTAAGGTTGGTGATTAGATGAAAAAGATTGAACTGTTATCACCAGCAGGTGATTTAGAAAGATTAAAGACGGCTGTACGTTATGGAGCTGATGCTGTATATATTGGGGGTAAACAATTCTCATTACGTTCACGTGCTAGTAACTTCTCGATTGAAGAAATAGAAGAAGGAGTAAAGTTTGCTACTAGCTATGGGGCAAATGTTCATGTTACCATGAACATATTACCCCATGTAGATGAACTAGCAGAGCTAGTTCCCTACATAAAGGCACTAGAGAAAGCTAAGGTTAAAGCAATTATAGTTGCTAGTGCCTATATAGCTAGTGTTGCTAAGGAAGTAGCTCCTAACTTAGAGGTGCATATTTCGACTCAGAATAGTAGTACTAATTCTAGTGTAGCTAAGTTTTGGGAATCTAAAGGAATGGATCGTGTTGTAATAGCGCGTGAAGCTACATTAGATGAAATAAGAGCTACTACTAGTAATACTGATATGCCAATTGAAGTGTTTATACATGGAGGTATGTGCGTTTCTTATTCAGGTAGATGTACATTATCTAATCACATGACAAATAGAGATGCTAATCGAGGTGGATGTGCTCAAAGTTGTAGATGGAAATATAAACTCTATAACGACAATGAACTTATATCTAAACAAGATGAACTCTTCTCTATGAGTAGTAAAGATTTAATGGCAGCTAAATATATACCAGATTTAATAGACGCTAATGTAGCTAGCTTAAAGATAGAAGGTAGAATGAAAACTAACTATTATATAGCTACTGTAGTAAGTACTTATCGAGCATTAATTGATGAATACTATGAAAGCGGACAACTAAGTGAAGAACGATTAGATTATTATACACAACAACTAAGGAAGGCAGAAAATCGACCGACCAGTAGTGGCTTCTATGAAGGACTACCTAGTAGTGATGCTCATTTATATGGAGTTAATGGGGCAGGTGTTACTCAAGAGTTTATAGCTACTGTATTAGGTTACGATGAGGTCACTAAGCTAGCAACCATCCAGGTGAGAAATAATTTCTCATCCGGGATGGAATGTGAAATATTTGGACCACATCGTTTAGCAACTAGCTTTATTATGCCAAACCTTACTACTAAAGATGGCGAAAGCATAGCATTAGCAAATAAGCCGATGCAAATACTACAAGCTAATTTAGGATTTGAAGTATATGAACATGAAATGATTAGAAAAATAAAGGAGAAATAAGATGAAATTAAGTAATAGTTTCTTTTATACAATAAGAGAAGATGCAAAGGATGAAGAATCCAACAGTGGTAATCTATTAGTAAGAAGTGGAATGATTAAAAAGAGTAGTAATGGTATTTATACGATAATGCCTTTAGGAATGAAAGTACTACACAAGATTGAAAACATCGTAAGAGAAGAAATGGATGCAGCAGATGCACAAGAACTATTAATGCCAGCATTAATACTTGAAGAAGTATATGAAAAATCAGGAAGACGTGAAGCTTTTGGTTCTAATATGTTTGCTCTTAAGGATCGTAATAATAAAAATTATGTATTAGGACCTACACATGAAGAACTATTTGTATTAGCAGCAAGCATGAAAGGAAAATCATATAAGGATTTTCCATATACATTGTATCAAATGCAAACTAAATATCGTGATGAAACTAGACCTCGTTATGGACTAATAAGAGTACGTGAATTTATAATGAAAGATGCCTACTCATTTGATATAGATAATGCAGGACTAGATATAAGTTATATGAAAATGTTTAATGCTTATAAAAGAATATTTGATCGAATGAATTTAAATTATAAAATAGTACAAGCAGATACAGGAGCTATGGGAGGAATGCTATCAGAAGAATTCCAAGCCATTACTCCAATTGGAGAAGATACAGTAGTAGCATGTAACAACTGTGATTTCTCAAGTAACCTTGAAATCACAGCTGTTGTAGATACATTAGAAAAGAAACAAGATGCGGTAGAACTAGATTATGAATTAGTAGAAACACCAAATGCTAAAACTATTGAAGAAGTAGCGGCTTTCTTTAATAGCGATACTAATAGTTTTGTTAAAACTTTAATATATAAGGTTGATAATAAAGACTTAGTAGCATTTCTATTAAGAGGTAATAGAGAACTTAATGAAACTAAAGCAACTAAAATATTAGGAGCGTTAGAAATGGAACTGGCATCATTTGCTGATGTAGAAAAAGTAACTAATGCTAAAGTAGGGTTTGCTGGTCCAATTAATTTAGATATTAAAATAGTTATGGATAATGAAGTTAAAAATATGACAAACTTTATATGTGGAGCCAATAAAACTAATTATCATTATAAGAATGCTAATTTAAAGGATTTTAAAGCTGATATTATAGCAGATATTGCAAGTGTTCATGAAGGAGATATATGTCCTGTCTGTGGACAAAAGTTAGTATTCTCTAAAGGAATAGAAGTAGGTAATACATTTAAGTTAGGTACTAAGTATACACAGGCTTTAGGTTTACAGTATTTAGATGCTAATAATAATTTAAATCCAGTAGTAATGGGAAGCTATGGAATTGGACTAGAAAGATGTATGGCAGCAGTAGTTGAACAACACTCAGATGAAAACGGAATCAACTGGCCAACGAATCTAGCACCATTCAGTGTAGCAATCGTATTAGTAAAGGATAAGGATGAAGCAGCAATTGAATTAGCAAATAACATGTACAAAGAATTTAAAGCAGCAGGCATTGAAGTACTACTAGACGATCGTAAAGAACGAGCAGGAGTAAAATTTAAAGACATGGAACTGATAGGAATTCCAGTTAGAATTACAATTGGAAAACGCTATGATGAAGGAATCGTAGAAATAAAAAGAAGAAAAGATGAAGCAGTAGAAGAAGTAAGCACTAAAGAAGTACTAGAATATGCAATGAAATTGCTAAAATGCGACATGTAAAGTCTAAATGAAAATATTTTCATAAGGTTTTAGAAAAATATTTCAAAAAAAGACTTTAATAACATGAATATTTATTGTATAATATAGTACGTAGGTAGGACACTTGTTTTTCAGATAAAAACACTTGGCCTAATATAAGATAAAAAATACATCAGAAAGAGTATGAGGTAAAGAAAATGAAAGAAAATTTATATTTAAACCAAGATTTAGCAATAATCAACTTTAGTAATGCATACCCACAAAGTACAGCACAATTACTAAACTCATCAACATTTAAAAACTTCGTGGAGACATTCATTGATTTCCTTGAAAATAAAGATGAAGAATTATACAAATGGGCACTAAACGAAAAAACAGCTCGTGAAGCAAAAGTAGAAATAACTAAATTATTTAGAGAACTAACAGTATTAAACTTAGATGAAATTAATTCAGTATACTTAGAAGACAAAGAAAAACTATTAAACTTCGTTGAAGAACTATATAACTTCTGGAAGAGTCACCAAAGATTCTCAATTATAGATGCAGGATTCAATAATGCAGTACAAAACTCATCATTCATGGCAGTAGACTCAGGATTTAATGAATTGATCAGAGGAATGTACCGTTCTATAGAAGAAAAAGTACAAGGAAGAAAGAATCACGTATACCGTCAATTACAAGCAGGATGTAATGCAGCATTAGCATTAAGAGACAATAAGTTTGTATTAGATGAAAAATATAAAGCATTAGACGGAATTAAATTTGTAGATTCAGTAATGATAAGAACACCATTAATATTAAACCCTAAATCAAACAAAAGAACAGGAGCCTTTACTGAAATTGATGTAAACCCTATTACTAAGTTTACAGGAAATGCAGATGAATGGTTCTGTTACCCAGCTAAAATTGGTAGTCTATTAGCATTTATTTACTTACACAGAGATTTCTTAAGCAGTGGAGTATCTGTAGCTAACCTATTTGAATTAGCATCAGAAGAAGAATGTGAACACCAACCAGATCTAGTATTATTCTTTGGAAACGAAGATGGAGAAGATGCAACTAACTTCTATCATGATACTAAAGATAATATTTGGGTAGGATGTGTATCATATAATGAAAGAATTGAATACTTTGGATATATGAAAAAAATGTGTTTAACATTACACAACCTAGCTATGATGCAAAAAGGATGGTTACCAATACATGGAGCATTCGTTAACATTACTTTACAAAACGGAAAACGTAAAGGAATAATGCTAATGGGAGATTCAGGAGCAGGTAAATCAGAATCAATTGAAGCATTAAAAGCATTAGGAAGCGATGTAATTAAAGATCTAGAAATAGTATTTGACGATATGGGAACAATTCATATAGAAGACGGAATCCCATATGGACAAGGAACAGAAATAGGAGCATTCATAAGACTAGACGATCTAGATAAAGGAACTCCTTATAGAGACATGGACAGATCAATCTTCATGAACCCAGACTCAAGTAATGCACGTGTAATAACACCAGCAGCACCATATGAAGTAGTAGCAAACAACCATACAATAGATATGTTCTGCTATGCAAATAACTATGATGATAAATTAGGAATAAGACAAATAGATGATATAGAAGAAGCAAAAGCAATCTATACACTAGGAAAAAGAATGGCACTAGGAACAACACAAGAAGTAGGAATCTCAACAACATACTTTGCAAACCCATTCGGACCAATGCAAAAACAAGAACTATGCGCAGGACTAATCGATGAAGTATTTGCAAATCTTAAAGAAAACAATGTATTTGTAGGAGAAATCTTTACACACCTAGGATTCAATAAAGAAGAAAGAACAGGACTACAACAAGCAGCAAAAGAATTATTAGAATTTATAGAAAAAGACTAATAAACAATAAATAAAGAAAGAAATTAAAGATTAAGCAATAAAATAAGATATAATTCTAAAGAATTATATCTTTTTATAATTAATGGGAACAATATATTTATAATTAACTTTAAATTTAATAAGAAAAGGTTTACAATATAAACAATTAACTATTAACTAGGAGGTAAAAGTTATGGATATGAAAATGGTATATGAAGCAAAAGAAGTATTAGATGGGATAGCAACAAAGACTCCTATTATGAAAGCAGATAAGATAGATCCTAATTTATTAATAAAAGCAGAGAATTTACAAATGACAGGGGCTTTTAAGATTAGAGGGGCTTATTATAAGATATCTAAATTAAGTGAAGAAGAGAAAGCTAGAGGAGTTATATGTGCTAGTGCTGGGAATCATGCTCAAGGAGTAGGATATAGTTGTAAAGCTATGGGAGTTAAAGGGATAGTAGTAATGCCTAAGAGTGCTCCATTATCAAAGATAGAAGCTACTAGAGCTTATGGAGTTAAAGTAGAGTTACAAGGAGATAGTTTTAATGAAGCTTATGTTTATGCTCAAAACTTACAGAAAGAAACAGGAGCTGTATTTATAGAACCTTTTGATGATGAATATGTAATAGCAGGACAAGGAACTATAGGATTAGAAATATTAGAAGAAGTACCTGATGTTGATGTAGTGCTAGTGCCAATTGGTGGAGGAGGATTAGCTAGTGGTATAGCTTATGCTATAAAGAATGTTAAACCTGAATGTAAAGTATATGGAGTAGAAGCTAGTAATGCTGCTTGTATGAAAGAATCTTTATTACAAGATGAAATAGTTACTTTAGATACTGCTAATACTATAGCTGATGGTATAGCTGTTAAATGTCCAGGAACTATTACTTATGATTTATGTAAAGAGTACTTAGATGGTGTTTTAAGCGTATCTGAAGAAGAAATAGCAGCATCTATACTAACACTAGTAGAAAAGATGAAACTAGTAGCAGAAGGAGCAGGAGCGGCTTCTGTAGCTGCAGCAATGTTTAAAAAGATAGGATTTAGAAATAGAAAATGTGTAGCAGTATTATCTGGAGGTAATATAGATGTTAACTTCTTATCTAAAATTATAGATTTAGGTCTTATTAAAACTGGACGTAAATGTTCTATGGAAGTTATAATGATTGATAAACCAGGTAACTTATCTAAGTTTGCTACATTAATATCTGATTTAGGTGCTAACATAGTATCTATTGAACATGATAGAGTTAATAGAGCAGTCCTATCTGACCAATGTAAAGTACACTTTGTAATGGAAACATTTGATAAAGCTCATATTAAAAAGATATCTGAAGCCTTAAATGAAAATGGCTATAAACATAAGATATTTGAAACTAGTAATGAACAAGATATTAATTGATGCTGATGGTAGTCCTATAATAAATGAATGTATAAATATCGCTAATGATTATGGTATAGATGTCCATATCATTAGCGATTATAATCATGTTTTTAATTATCCTACTGCTTATATTCATCAAGTAGATAAGGGTAATGATAGTGCTGATTATGCATTACTTAATTTATTAAATAGTAATGATCTTGTTATTACTCAAGATTATGGCTTAGCGACTTTAGCTTTAAGTAAAAAAGCTTATGTATTAAATAATAATGGTATAGAGTATAATAATGATAATATTATAGAGATGTTATCTAAACGAGCAGCAGGTGCTGCTGCTCGTAAACATAAGAATTATGGTGGTAATCATCAAAAGAAACGTACTAAGGAAGCTAACATAATATTTGCTAGCTTATTAAAGAAATTTATAGAGGAGACTTATAAAATGGATCCATTAAAACAAATTAATGAAGCATCTTATGCTATAGCTTTAAAACAAATGAGTATTGATGAAATCAATGCTCATTTACTAGAAATGAATGTTACTTTAGATTACAATAGTATATTAGAAAAGCTTAAGGTTACTTATAATGATTTAAGTGTAGCTGACTTTATCTTTTCTAATTATGAAGTAAAAGCTGCTAAATATCCTATAGTTTTTATTGATAGTGTAGTATTTGAAATAGTTAAACGTAATAAATTTGATTTTAAACATTATGGTTTAATTATAGATGCTATTAATGGTATAGAAGAAAGTGATATTAGTGAAGAA
>JAVXTN010000015.1:0-12413 GCA_036642635.1 Erysipelotrichaceae bacterium | reverse complement strand
GCACATGATGAAGATACAATGCTAGCGTCGGATTATATAATTGATATTGGTCCAGGTGCTGGTATTCATGGAGGACAACTAGTTGCACAAGGGACTCCTGCACAACTTATGGAGAATGAAAATTCGATTACAGGCCAATATTTAGCAGGGAAGTTGAGAATAGAAGTTCCGAGCCAACGTCGGAAAGGGAATGGTAAATGTTTAGAAGTAATTAATGCTAAGGAAAATAATTTAAAGAATGTTAGTGTTAAGTTTCCATTAGGAACGTTGTGTGTAGTAAGTGGAGTAAGTGGTTCAGGTAAGTCATCTTTAGTAAATGAAATATTAAGTAAAGGAATTATGCATGCACTTGGTAGAGTTAGAATTAAACCAGGACTACATGATAAAATTAAAGGACTAAAACATATAGATAAGATTATAGATATATCACAAGATCCAATTGGAAGAACACCTAGAAGTAATCCAGCTACTTATACTGGAGTATTTGATGATATAAGAGATTTATTTGCTCAAACAAGTGAAGCTAAAATGCGTGGATATGAAAAAGGAAGATTCTCATTTAATGTTAAAGGAGGACGTTGTGAAGCATGTCAAGGAGATGGAATAATAAGAATAGCTATGCATTTCCTTCCAGATGTATACGTAGAATGTGAAGAATGTAAAGGTAAACGTTATAATGAAGAAACACTACAAGTAACCTATAAAGGTAAGAATATATATGATGTATTAGATATGTCAGTAGAAGAAGCTATAGAGTACTTCTCATCACTACATAAAATTAAACACAAACTACAAATACTTAAAGATGTAGGACTAGGATATATTAAACTAGGACAATCAGCAACAACTCTTTCAGGAGGAGAAGCTCAAAGAGTTAAGTTAGCTAGTGAATTACAAAAACCAGCTACTGGTAAAACTCTATTCGTATTAGATGAACCAACAACTGGTTTACATACACATGATGTAGCTAAGCTACTTGAAGTTTTACAAAGAATAGTAGATAATGGAGATAGTGTTGTAGTAATCGAACATAATCTAGATATTATTAAATGTGCAGATTATGTAATAGATATTGGACCTGAAGGTGGAGATGAAGGTGGAACAATTATAGCTAGTGGAACACCTGAAGAAATTATAAAAGTAGAAGAAAGCTACACAGGAAAATACTTAAAAAAAGTATTGGAAAGAGGGAAATAAGATGAGTAAAAATGATACTAAAGTAGTAGTAAAGAATTTAAAAGAATATTTTAATTTAGAACAACTTACAGGAGATGAAGAATCTCTACAAAGAATTATAGAGATAGCAGACACTAATAGACCTGGATTAGAATTAGCTGGGTATTTTGATTACTCACAGGCAAAAAGGATTGTTATATTAGGCGATAAGGAAATCGCCTATATAAATACTATTAGTGAGGATAGACAAAGAGAGGCTTTTGATTTTATAACTAATGAATTGACTCCTGCTATAATTATATCTAAGAATCATGCTTGTCCTAAAGTTATGAAAGAAGTTGCTAATAGTAAGAACTTTCCTATTTTAGTATCTGGTAATCAAACTACTAGACTTATAGTAGATTTAATTGCTTATTTAGATGAGATGTTAGCTTCTTATGAATGTTTACATGGAGGTCTATTAAATATTTATGGTAAAGGTGTATTAATACGTGGAGAATCTGGAATGGGTAAATCAGAAATAGCCCTAGAATTAGTTAAACGTGGTCATCAACTTGTAGCTGATGATCGCGTTGACTGCTACCGTATTCATAATGAAATTATAGGAATGTCACCTGAACTATTACAAGGAATGTTAGAAATACGTGGTATAGGAATAATTAATGTATCGAGAATGTTTGGAGCAAGTACTGTAATGAGTAAAACCCATGTAGACTTTGTTGTATCACTTGAACGATGGGATCGTAACGCAGATTACGACCGCGTCGGAATAGAAGAAAAGAAATTTGAAAATATATTAGACGTTAATGTACCTAAAATATGCGTACCAGTTAGAGAAGGAAGATCTATGGCAGTAATTATAGAATCAGCTGTAACTAACTTCTCATTAACAGAAATGGGATTAGATAGCGCTAAAGAATTTGAACAAAGAGTACTTGATTTTATAGCTAAAAACAATCAAGCATAGGAGGGTATTATGGAATTATTTCCAACAAGTAAAATAGTATTAAGTATCGGATCATTAAAAATTACATGGTATGCAATATTCATAGTATGTGGAGCCTTTCTAGCATACTATTTATCAATCAAAACAATAAAAAAAATGGGCTATAAAACAGAATTATTTGAAAACTTCTTTTTAAATTTAGTACCATTATCAATAATTGGAGCACGCTTATGGTATGTAATATTTGAATGGAGTACCTATGCTAAAGACCCAATAAGAATATTTAAAATTTGGGAAGGTGGATTAGCAATTCATGGAGGTTTAATCGTAGGATTAGCCTATGGAGTATATTACTTTAAGAAACATTCAATAAATGGATTAAGAATAGCTGATGCAGTATTTCCTAATGTTTTAATAGCACAAGCAATAGGAAGATGGGGAAATTTTATTAATCAAGAAGCCTATGGAGAAGCAGTTAAAGAAAGCTTTTATAATGGGTGGCCAAACTTTATAAAAGAAGGTATGTTAATTAATGGACAATACTATCAACCAACATTTATATTTGAAGCTATAGGTAACCTTATAGGTTTTATAATTATTAGAACAGTATATAAGAAGTATGGACGTAAAAAACGTGGAGATATGGCATTTGCTTATTTCACATGGTATGGTATGGTACGTCTGTTAGTAGAAAGTATGAGAACTGATTCTCTAATGTTAGGTAATATAAGAGTAGCACAACTTATAAGTATCTTATTTATGATATTTGGTATCCTAGGAATATATGGAATTTGGGATAAAGTATTTAAGAAGTTTTATCCATTTGCTAAACAAAAACCAGTCGTAATCTTTGATTTGGATGGTACACTATTAGATACAGAACAACTAATATTTAATAGTTTTATCCATACATTTAAAGTTTATAAACCAGAATATGAATTAACTAAAGAAGAATTAAAGAGTTTCTTAGGGCCTACACTTTTACAAAGTTTTAGTCTTTATTTTGAAGAAGATATGTGTCCTGAATTAATTAAATGTTATAGAGATTATAATTTTGAACACCATGATGAGTTTGTTAAAAATTTTCCAAACTCAACTTCAACATTAAAATATTTAAAGGATAATGAATACGATGTAGCTGTAGCTAGTAATAAACTTACTGCTTTAGTAGAACGTGGATTATTATGGTCAAAACTTGATAAATATGTTGATGCTGTAGTAGGATGTGACCAAGTAGAACTTCCTAAACCTGCACCTGATTGCTTACTTAAAGTATGTGAGTTATTACTAAAAGGACATGATGATGTAATATATATAGGAGATAATAAAAATGATATTATAGCAGCTAAAAACTTAGGCTGTTATAGTGTAGCTTTTGCACCTAAAGGTGCTGAAGCTGAACTATTAGCAACTAAACCTAATTTAGTAATTAAGAACTTAAAAGAGATTATTACTCTAGTAGAGGAGGAACATGAATGGAGCGACAATACGATATTATAATTGTAGGTGGTGGACCTGCTGGGTTAAGTGCTGCTTTATATGCTAGTAGATCTAACGCTAGTGTACTAATTATAGAGAATGGAGCACCTGGAGGTAAACTACTAAATACTGATCTTATAGAAAACTATCCAGGCTATACTAGTATAAATGGAGCTGAACTAGCACTAAGTATGTTAGGACATGCTACTAGTTTTAATGCTAATATTATAAGTGATAAAGTACTTAAAATTAATAAATTAAATAACAGCTTTAACATAGAATGTGATAAAGAAAGTTATGAAGCTAAAGCTGTTATAATAGCTAGTGGTACTAAACCTAAATTAATGAATATTCCAGGAGAATTAGAATTCACAAGTAAAGGCGTATCTTATTGTGCAGTATGTGATGCACCATTCTATCGCAATAAAGAAGTAGCTGTTATAGGAGGGGGAAACTCAGCTTTAGAAGAAGCTGAGTTTCTAACTAGATTTGTAAGTAAAGTACATCTAATTGTAAGAAGAGATGTATTTAGAGCTGATCCTATATATATAGATAAGATATTAGCTAATAAGAAGGTTGAAGTTTATTATAATTCAGTTCCGATGATGATTAAGGGAGTAAATGATCGGGTTAGTAGTTTAGTAATTAAAGATAAAGATGGGGAAAGAGATATAGCTATTAGTGGGGTATTTCCGTTTGTTGGTAATAGTGCTATTAGTGAGTTTGTTAATGATTTAGATATAACTAATGAAGATGGTTATATTATAGTAGATAATGATATGAATACTAAAGTTAAAGGTATATATGCTGCTGGAGATGTAATAGTAAAAAATCTAAGACAAGTAGTAACTGCTTGTAGTGATGGAGCTATTGCTGGTCAAAATGCAGTAACATACATAAACAATAAATAATAAATAAAGGAATTATGGCTATGTGCTATAATTCCTTTATTTATTAAATAATGATATAAAAGCTTTAGCAGCTACACTTAAGGTTATATCATTACGAGTAGCTAGTGCTATTTTACGCATAGGGACTTCTTTAGTAAGATTCAATTTATATAATGTTTTATTAGATAAATATTCAGTAGAGAATTCTTCTATAACACAGGAAATACCTAAATTTATTTTAGCTAATTGAAGTAATAGTTCATGAGAACCTAATTCTATTTCTGGATTTAGGTTTATACCATTAGATATAAAATATTCATCTAAGTAAGTTCTACTACTTGCTGTTTTTTCTAATAGAATTAGGGGCATACTAGATAGTGTAGTTAATTCTATTGGATTATTACTATAATTCTTATATTTAGAGCCACATACAAATATATCATGAATATTAAGTATAGGCTTTATATTCAACTTGATGTCATCTATAGGTAAATTAACAAATCCTATTTCTATATCTCCATTATTTAATAATGCTTGGATTTGTTTAGTAGTTCGATTGATGACTTCAAGATGAATTTTAGGATATTCCTTATTAAACTGTTCTAAATATGATAATAAGTATTTACTTACAAACGTATCAGCAGCTCCTATCTTTAATTCACCATATTCTAAGCTTTGTAGGGCTGCTATACGTTGTTGTCCTCGTTCAATCATATTTAGAGCAGTTGATACATGCTCATACAATGTTCGTCCTTCTAAGGTTAGTTCTACTCCTTTAGAAGTACGGGTGAAGAGAACTACTTGCATATTATTTTCTAACTGATGTATACTTTGTGAAACAGCAGATTGTGTTATAAAAAGCTTCTTACTAGCAGAAGAAAAACTGCCACCTACACAAACTTCATAAAAGATTTTATACCAGTCTAATTTAATGTCCATATTAGTTCTCCTTATATCAAGTCTTAGAAATATTAACTTTACTTATATATTATAATCTATTATACTATACAAGTAAATAACTACAAATATAATATTTGTACAGGAGGAATCTTATATATGGAAAGAAATCTTGGAACTGTAGTTCGTGGAATTCGTGGACCAATCGTTAAACAAGGTGAAGACCTTGCCTCAATCGTAGTAGAATCAGTAATGAACGCTAGTAAAAGTGCTTCTTTTACTTTCAATGATAAAGATGTAGTAGCAGTAACAGAATCTATTGTTGCTAGATGTCAAGGTAACTATGCTTCTATTGATGCTATAGCTAGTGATGTTAAAAATAAAACTAAAGGTGAAACTGTTGGAGTTATCTTCCCAATTCTTTCAAGAAATAGATTTGCTATTTGTTTAAAAGGTATTGCTAAGGGTGTTAAAAAAGTAGTTCTTATGCTTTCTTACCCTTCTGATGAAGTAGGTAATAGTTTAATTGATATTGACTTATTAGATGAAAAAGGTATTAATCCTTATTCTGATGTATTAAGTTTAGCTAAATATAGAGAATTATTTGGTAGTAATGTTCACCAATTTACTGGTGTTGACTATGTCGAATATTACTCTAATATTATTAAAGAACAAGGTGCTGAAGTTGAAGTAATATTCGCTAATAATCCTAAAACTATTTTAGATTATACAAAGACTGTTATTACTTGTGATATTCATACTAGAGTTCGTACTAAGCGTATTCTTAAGGCTAATGGTGCTGAAATTGTATTAGGTTTAGATGATATCTTAACTGAGTCTATTGATGGTAGTGGTTATAATGATAAGTTTGGTTTATTAGGTTCTAATAAATCTACTGAGGAAAGTATTAAACTTTTCCCTAGAGATGCTATGCCTTTTGTTTTATCTGTTCAAGAACAGTTATCTAATTTAACTGGTAAACATATTGAGGTTATGATTTATGGAGATGGTGCGTTTAAAGATCCTATGGGTAAGATTTGGGAATTAGCTGATCCTTGTGTTTCTCCTTTCTATACTATGGGTCTAGATGGTACTCCTAATGAAGTTAAACTTAAATATTTAGCTGATAATAACTTTGCTGATTTACAGGGTGATGAATTAAATGCTGCTGTTAATGACTATATCAAGAATAAGGATTCTGATTTAGTTGGTAATATGGCTTCTCAGGGTACTACTCCTCGTCGTTTAACTGATCTTATTGGTTCTTTATGTGACTTAACTAGTGGTTCTGGTGATAAAGGTACTCCTTTCGTTTTAGTTCAAGGTTACTTTGATAATTTAACGAATGATTAAAATGATTAAATATAAAGGACTATAACCCATAGAATTAGGGCTATATCTAAAATTTATGTTAGTTTAAATAAACTAACAATTAATGAAGTATGAAAAAAGACCTGAAAAGGTCTTTTTTACTTCATTAATTCTAGCATCATACACTATTTTGTTAGTTTATTTAAACTAACAAATAATGGTAAATTATAAGAAAAAGAACCTTTTTAAAGGTTCTTTCTTTATAAGACTATATTCTCTAATAAATATTAACAGCTAAAACGTTTTCAGTATTTTTAAGTTCTTCTATTACTGTATCTGAGATTGAATTATTTGCATCTACAAGTGTGTATGCGAATTCGTCTCTTGATTTGTTTACTAAATTCTCAATGTTTAAATTATTCTTAGATAATACATTAGAGATTTGAGCAATCATATTAGGTGTATTTAAGTGGATAACACCAACACGACCTTGACCAGATCTAGGCATGCTAACATTAGGCATATTAACTGAATTAACAATATTACCGTTTTCTAAGTAATTAACAAGTTCATCAGCAGCCATGATAGCACAGTTATCTTCAGACTCAGGAGTTGAAGCACCTAAATGAGGGATAGCTATAACACCATCAATACCAAGAAGCTTTTCATTAGGGAAGTCAGTAACATAGTTAGAAACTTTACCACTTTCAATAGCAGCAATGATATCAGCATCAACAACTAAACCACCACGAGCAAAGTTAAGGATTCTAACTCCATCTTTCATCTTACTAATGCTTTCAGTACAAATAGTACCTTTAGTTTCATTAGTCTGTGGAATATGAATAGTAATGAAATCACTATTAGCATAAACTTCTTCAATCTTATTAGCATGTATTACTTTAGTATCTAGTTTCCAAGCATTATCAACAGATAAGAATGGATCATAACCATATACCTTCATACCAAAGCTAGTAGCTAAGTTAGCAATCTTAATTCCAATAGCACCAAGACCGATAACACCTAAAGTTTTACCTAATAGTTCAGGACCAGTAAATTGACTTTTACCTTTTTCAACTAGTTTAGCAATATCAGCACTAGTATCTTGTTCCTGTACCCATTTCATAGCAGGATATACTCTTCTAGCACTAACTAATAACCCAAGCATTACTAACTCTTTAACAGCATTAGCATTAGCTCCAGGTGTATTAAATACTACTATACCTTTTTTACTACATTCATCTAATGGAATATTATTTACTCCAGCACCAGCTCTAGCTATTGCTTTTAAAGAAGCAGGCATTTCATATTCATGTAAAGCAGCACTTCTTACGATAATTCCATCTTCATCTTTAATATCATCTGCAATTGTATATTTAGTAGAATCTATTCTATCTAATCCACAAGCAGCTATTTTATTCATAGTCTTAATTTTATACATTATGTTTCTCCTTAGTTATTGTTTTCAAACTCTTTCATAAAGTTTACTAGCTTTTCTACACCTTCAACGCTCATAGCATTATAAATACTTGCACGCATACCACCAACACTTCTGTGTCCTTTAACATTTACAAAACCAGCAGCTACTGCTTCTTTTATAAATTTAGCATCTAATTCATCATTACCTGTTACAAATGGTACATTCATTAATGAACGATCTTCTTTAGCAGCAGTTCCTTTAAACATTTTAGAACTATCTAAGTACCCATATAATAGATTAGCTTTTTTATCATTAATTGCTTTCATATTTTCTAATCCACCAATTTCATTTAATAACCATTCTACTACTAAACCACATACATAAATAGCAAATGTAGGAGGAGTATTATATAATGAATCAGCATCAGCATGAGTAGCATAATCTAACATAGTTGGACAGTTTTCTTTAGCATGTCCTATTAAATCTTCTCTTACTATTACTATTGTTAATCCTGCAGGTCCCATATTCTTTTGAGCTCCAGCAAATACTAAACCATATTTACTAATATCAATTGGTTCACTACAAATACAACTAGATATATCAGCTACTAAAGGAATATCTCCTGTATCTGGTAATTCATGATATTTAGTACCATATATAGTGTTGTTTTCACAAATATAAACATAATCAGCATCTTTATCAATCATATCTTTAGTTACTTTAGGAATATAAGTAAAGTTATCTGGTTCACTATCTGCTATAACATGTACATCACCAAATTTTTTAATTTCTTTAATTGCTTTTTTACTCCAAGCTCCTGTATTAATTGCTACTGCTTTATTATTCTTACCTAATAGGTTTAAAGGTATCATAGCAAACTGTGTTGATCCTCCACCCTGTAAGAATAATACTTTATAATTATCAGGTATGTTCATAAGCGAGCGTAAGTTTTTCTCGCAGTCATTAATTATTTTTGTAAAGTCTTTCGAACGGTGTGACATTTCCATTACGGATTGTCCGCTATTCCCATATTCCAACATCTGTTCGGCACATTTTTTTAGTACCCATTCAGGCATTGCTGATGGTCCTGCTGAGAAATTTAATACTCTTGTCATTTACATTGACCTCCTTGTTTTAATTCTCCTAAGCATATATAATATATGCTAGATTAACTCTTTCGTTAATGTTAATATTATAAACTTTATTAGGGTATCAGTCAATTGAAGTGATAAAATAATTGCTATTTTGTTTCATAAAATCTGTAAGCACTATCATACTATAACAAAATTGACAATTATTAAAGATTTTATAAGGTAAATGTAACATTATATACTTAGTTGTGTTAAGATAAATATGAGGTGATTATATGGCTACACAAAACATAATATTAGTTACTGGAATGTCTGGTGCTGGTAAAACAACTGCTATGCAAGTTTTAGAAGATATGGGTTATCATTGTATTGATCAATTTCCAGTTCAATTAATTAATGAATTAGGTACTATAATAAATGAAAAACCAGATCCTAGATATCAAAACTTAGCTTTAGCTACTACTGCTTTAGACTATGTTAAATATTTAAATTATTTTAAAAGTATAAATGCTAACATTAGAGTAGTATTTTTAGATGCTAGTAATGAAAAATTATTATTAAGATATAAGTTTACTAGAAGACAACATCCTTTTTTGATTTTTAATAAAGCTAATACTTTAGAAGAAGCTATAGAAGTTGAAAGAGATATGTTTGAAACTTTAAAAGAACATGCTATATTACATATAGATACTACTAAGTTATCTAAGTTAAAACTTAAAGAAGCTTTAGAATCTAAATTAGCTTTTAACTTACAACCAGTGTTTTCTATTAGTTTTGTTTCTTTTGGTTATAAACATGGAGTTCCTTTAGATGCTGATTTATTATTTGATGTACGTTTCTTACCAAATCCATTTTATGTTGAGGAGTTAAAGAATCTTACTGGGAATAATATTAATGTATATAATTATGTAATGGATTGTCCAGAAACGAAGGAATTTCTAAGGTATTTGGTTAGTTTTTTAGATTATGCTTTAGAACAGTATAATATTGAAGGTAAGACACATCTTAGTATTGGTATTGGATGTACTGGTGGTCATCATAGGTCTGTATCCATTACCAATTGGTTATATGATCATTATAGGGTCAAGTATCATTGTTTTAAGGGCCATAGAGATGAAATGGTATAGTTATGAAGAAGATAGTAGTTATAGGTGGAGGAACAGGTTTAGCAGTTATTATACGTGGGCTTAAACGTCTTGAAGATGTTAAAATTTCAGCAATAGTAACAGTCGCCGATGATGGAGGCTCTACTGGACGTTTAAGAAAACAATATAATATTCCAGCCATGGGCGACATAAGAAACGTTATGGTGGCCATGTCTGAGTCTGAAAACCTAATGGCAACATTAATGGATTATAGATTTATAGGAGATGATGAAGATGTTGGCGGCCATAACCTAGGTAACCTTATACTTACAGCACTTTGTGAATCAACAGGAAGCTTTATGGAAGCAGTACAAACTATATCTAAAGTACTTAAAGTAAAAGGAGATATAATTCCAAGTAGTGAACAAGTAATATCTCTATATGCTAAAATGAGTGATGGAACAATAGTAAGAGGAGAATCTAATATACCAGCATTTGATAATCAAATACATAGAGTCTTTTATAATGAAGAAGTAAAAGCATCTAAAAAAGCAATTAAAGCAATTAAAAGCGCAGACTATATTATATATGGAATAGGAAGTCTATACACTAGTATAATACCTAATCTAATAATAGAAGGAATTAAACAAGCATTAAAAGTAAGTGAAGCTAAAAAGATATATATATGTAATGCTATGTCACAACCAGGAGAAAGTGATGGATATTCATTAGAAGATCATGTAAATGCTTTAGAAGATCATAGTTTTATAGGAGCAATAGACTGTGTAATAACACATAATAATGAATTAAATAAAGAATTAGAACAACGTTATAAAGAAAAAGGAAGCTATCAAGTAAAAGCTATAGAAGAACATCATAATTATCAATTATTATCTTTAGATATATTAGAACAAAAAGATAATTATATAAGACATGATTCAGATAAAATATATAAGATATTTAAAGAAATATTAGAGGGAGAAAATTAATGTCATTTACTACTACTATAAAAACAGAAATAACCCAAAATGAACTAGATATGTGTTGTCAGAAAGCACAATTAGCTGCTTTAATACAAATGTGTTCTACTTTAAATATGTCTTCTGAAGGAATGTTTTTAGTAATTAAAAGTGAGAATCCTACTACAGCTAAAAGATGTTGGAAGTTATTAAAAGATGTATATAATGTAGAAACTCAATTATCTGTAATAAAGAAAATGAAATTAAAAAAGAATAATATATATGTTATTAGAGTATTAAATAAAGCTAAAGATATATTAATGGATTTAGGTATATTAAATGATGAAGGATTACAAACTCATCCTAAACAATCTTTATTTAATAAAGATTGTTGTATTAGAGCTTATTTAGGAGGAGTCTTTTTAGCTAAAGGTAGTTGTAATTCACCTACTACTTCTAATTATCATTTAGAAATTGTAGCTAATACTAAAGAGTTAGCTAATTTTATAATTAAAAAGATGAATAAGTATGATTTACCTGCTAAATATATTTTAAGAAGAAGTCAACATGTAGTGTATCTTAAACAATCAGATAAGATATCTGATTTCTTAAGATGTGTAGGTTGTAGTGATGCTTTATTTGCTTTTGAAGATCAACGTATACAAAGAGATTTTATGAATAGTTTTACTAGATTAGATAATTGTGAATTAGCTAATGAAATGAAAATATTAAGTAGTGGTAAAGCTCAATTAGAAGATATAGAAAAGATAGAGAACTATAGTGGAATTAATGCTTTACCTAAGAAGCTTCAAGAAGTAGCTGTATTAAGAAAAGAATTACCTGAAGCTTCTTTAATGGATTTATGTGAGGAGTTTCATTTAAGATATGGTGCTACTATATCTAAGTCTGGTATGAGACATAGATTAGCTAAGATTAAAGATATAGCTAGTAGTTATAACTAAGACATAGATGCTGAAGATTTTGATGAAATAGATGCACACCTGATCAACTATAAGTATTTAATAACTCTATTGTTTAAGCACTTTTAAGTGCTTTTTTTAATATAATAAGTGTTGCGCAAATTCGAAAGTGTTGCACACTCGTTTAAACTATCAGGAATAAGGTTTTAAGCACTTTCACTAAGAAAAGTGTCTCACAGTCT
>JAVXTN010000014.1:0-13184 GCA_036642635.1 Erysipelotrichaceae bacterium | reverse complement strand
GTTAATCCTACTAATTTCATTTTTAATTTTTTCATTAAATCAACATAATCGCTTAATGCAGATCCTAATACAGCGGTAGCTAATACACGTTGCATTTTATCTCCATCTACTTCTGTTTCTTCTAATAAAATATAGTTAACTAAGTAATCATCAGTTAAGTTTAATGACATAATCATTTCATTTTTAACTAATGTTCTTGTTTCATCTTGTGTATTTGAAGATGGAACGCTTAATTCACGATAGATTACTTGTTTATTGTTTAATACTAATTTAACTTTACATTTTTCATATTTATTTTCATTAATATGTTGTCTAACAATTGGTAATAGTTTAGCTACATCAAAGTAGTCACTATTTAATAGTCCACTGTCAAACAAGTCAATGATTGATGAACCACTGATTTTAATTTTTCCGTTCTTATAACTTCCTTGTATAAAACGGATATAACGTCCTTCTAATAATATTACTAAGTTCATATTTTTTTACGTTCCCTTTCTTATTGACCTACCTGTTTCATAGATCCGTATAATGGTAAGATAATTGATATAACAATGAATCCTACTACAATACCTAATGCAACTATAATAATTGGTTCCATTAATGCTACCATTGATTGTGTTGCTGTATCTGATTCTTCATCATAGAAGTCTGCTGTCTTTTCTAGTATACTATCTAGTAATCCAGATTCTTCTCCAATAAAGATCATTGATGTTAACATACTATCAAACATATCTTCATTAGCTATTGATGTAGAGATAAGCTCTCCATTACTTACTTTAGCTACTACTTTTTTAAATCCTTGTGCTAAATAAGTATTGTTTAAGATATCACTACTCATTTCTAGTATTTCTATAATATTAACACCACTAAAGTATAGTGTTGCAAATGTTCTAGCAAATCTAGCTGATTGAATAGTTTTATTTAGTTTACCAAATAATGGTGCTTTAATCTTAAACTTATCAAATTTTAATCTAATTGCTGGTTGCTTTAATGCCATTGGTATAACAGCAGCTGCTACAGCAACTAGTATTAGTATGATGTACCATTTACTTGTTATAAAGTTTGACATTGCTACTAGCATTCTTGTTGGTAATGGTAATTCTTGTCCTGCAAATAATTCAAAGAATGTTGGCATTACAAATGCTAATAATAGTGTAACTACTACAACCATAACAACACATAGTACAATTGGATAAATCATTGCGTTACGTACTTTATTCATCAGTTTATTTTCTGATTCATAGTGATTTGCCATTTTTTCTAATGTCGTATCTAACGTACCACTTATTTCTCCTGATTTAACCATCATTACTAATAGGTTTGGATATGAACCACTTTGTTCACTCATAGCAGCAGATAGTGCCTTACCTTGTTGTAGTGATTCATATAGTAATCTCATACTATTTTTTAACTTCTTGTCGGTTGTTTTTTCATGTAGGATATCTATTGATTTAACAATTGATACACCGGCTCCTAGCATTGTTGATAACTGTCTTGAGAACATTACTAAATTCTTTCCTTTTACTTTAAAGGTAGATTTAGCTGCCTCAGCTTCTTCTTCTTGACTTACTTCATAACTGATACAATAAAGATTCTCTTCTTTCAGTTTAGTAAGAAACTCAGAATAACTTGGTGCAGTCATTTCGCCGGTTTTTACTTGACCGTCTAGTTGACGTGCACTGTACTTATATTTATCCATCTTTATACCCCGTTTCTTTAGTTCTTTATTATTATATCATATCGCTTACAATTTAGAAAAAAAACCTTTACAAATTAAAGGTTTTTTATGCACTTTCAGCGCCTATTTTTACAATTCTTCACATTTTAGCGTTTTTATGGTAAATTTTTGCCTCAGTTATTACTAAATCTAATGGTATATCATGTACTTCTACTTCAATCTTTTCTACTTTTTGACACTCAAAACCTAAACCTATCTTTAAAGCATCAATCTTTTTTAAATATCGATCATAATATCCTTTTCCTTGTCCAATTCTATTACATTCAGTATCAAAACCAACTAAAGGTACAACAATTGCATCAAATATTCCAATATATTCTTCACTAGTTCCAGTTGGTTCTAGTATACCTATTTCACTTTCTACTAATTCATCTAAACTATTTAATTTATAGAATTTCATCTCACCATCACCTATAACTTTAGGTAAATATAAAACTATTCCCATTCTAAATAATTCATTTATAACTTCTAATGTTTGAACTTCATCATGATAGCTCATGTAAATTGCTACATGAGTTAATTTATCTAACTCATGTAGTAATTTATTAGAAATAATCGTACTATAGTTTAATCTTTTAGTACTACCTAAGTTAGTACGATTATTTCTTAATGAAGTTCTTATTGTGTTTTTCATAGTTTATCCTAGTGATCCTGTCATATCTAGTTTTAGTAGTTGGTTTAGTTCTACTGCGTATTCCATAGGTAGTTCACTAGTAAAGGGTTCTAAGAATCCCATTATAATCATTTGTGTAGCATTTTGTTCACTTAATCCTCTACTCATTAGATAGAATAATTGTTCTTCACTAATTTTAGATACTGTTGCTTCATGTTCTATTCTAGATGTTTCATTTTTACTTATATTAGTAGGTATTGTATCACTTCTAGATATTTTATCTAATATTAGTGTATCACATTCTACTTTAGATTTAGCATTATTAGCTTTAGGTCCATGATAGATTTCTCCTCTATAGTTTACTTCTCCACCATTTCTAGATAAAGATTTAGATATAATACTTGAATTAGTATTAGGTGCTAAGTGTATCATTTTAGCTCCTGCATCTTGTATTTGTCCTTTACCTGCTACTGCTATTGATATAGTCATTCCACTAGCATATTCTCCTGCTAATATACATGCTGGATATTTCATAGTTATTCTAGATCCTATATTACCATCTATCCATTCCATTTTACCATGTTCATATACTATAGCTCTTTTAGTTACTAAATTTAGTATATTACTACTCCAGTTTTGTACTGTAGAATAGCGACATTTAGCATTTTTATGTACAAATATTTCTACTACTGCTGCATGTAAAGAATCTTTAGAATAAGTTGGTGCAGTACATCCTTCTACATAGTGTACATCTGCTCCTTCATCTACTATAATCATAGTACGTTCAAATTGTCCCATTCTTTCACTATTTATTCTAAAATATGATTGTAATGGTTTATCTAGTTTTACATTCTTAGGTACATATATAAAACTACCTCCAGACCAAACAGCACTATTAAGAGCAGCAAACTTATTATCACTATAAGGTACTATAGTTCCAAAGAATTTCTTAAATAGATCTGGATGTTTTCTTAAAGCACTATCTGTATCTAAAAAGATTACTCCTTTACTTTCTACTTCTTCTAACATATTATGATAAACTACTTCAGATTCATATTGAGTAGATACTCCTGCTAAAAACTTTTGTTCTGCTTCAGGTATTCCTAATTTATCAAAAGTATCTTTTATAGTAGTTGGTACTTCATTCCAGTTAGATTCTTGTTTATTACTAGGTCTTATATAATAGGTATAATCATCAAAGTTTATATCTTTAACATTTGGTCCCCAATCTTGAGTAGGCATCTTAATAAAGGCTTTATAAGCATTTAAACGATATTCTAACATCCAGTCTGGTTCATTTTTAATTTTAGATATTTCTTTTACTATTTCTTCATTTAATCCTTTACCTGTATTATATATACTTACATCTTTATCATGAAATCCATATTTATACTCTTCTTCTTTATTCATTATTTTACCTCACTATTATCAATAAGTTCTTTAATAGCATTCCAGCCTATAGTAGCACATTTAATTCTATTTGCTTGTTTACCTACGTTATGTAATGCTACTGCTTCTTGTAGTAGCTCTTGATCAAATTCTTCTTGATTTATCATGCTAAAGTAATTATTTATAATTACTTTAGCTTCTTCTATATCTTTATCATTTAATAATTCACTCATTATAGAAGTAGAAGCAGTAGCTATTGTACAGGCTACACCATCAAATCTTATATCATCTATATGATTATTACTTATTTTAGCTTGTACATGGATATCATCTATACATGAATCACTTGCCATATGGACTTGATGATATCCATCTTCTTTACTTAATTCATGATTTCTTGGGTATTCATAATGGTCCATTATAATTTGTCTTAATAACATTGGATCACTCATCATATCAAACATAGTATACCTTCTTTCTAAAAGAAAACGTTTAAGCAGTTTTCCATTGTTGCATTCTTACATAATTTAACTAATTCATCTATCTCTTCTTTAGTATTATAGAAATATATACTAGCTCTTAGTGTTGCACTAGTTTCTAATTTTTCTATTAACATTTTTGCACAGTGTTGTCCACTTCTTAATGCTAATCCATTAGCATTAAAGAAGGTTGCTACGTCTTGTGCAAAAATGTTATTTATATTAAATGTTATTATTGCTGCTTCACAGTGTTCATTGTATATATGAACGTTGTTTAGTTGTTTTAATTGTTGTATTGCGTATTGGTGTAGTTCTTTTTCTCTTTGGTGTATGTTGTTCATTCCTATTTTATTTAGATATTTTATTGCTGCTCCAAATCCTATTACTCCTTCTATGTTCGGGGTTCCTGTTTCAAATTTAAATGGTGGTTTTTTTAATTGTATATTTCCACATATTTCAAATCTTGCGTTACTTCCTCCTCCTAATAGTAGGGGTTGTGTTTCTTCTAGTAGTTTATATTTCCCGTATAGTACTCCTACTCCGGTTGGTCCACACATTTTATGTGCACTAAATGCTAAGAAATCTATATCTAGATCTTTAACGTCTATTGGTTGATGTGGTACTGATTGTGCTCCATCTACTACTATTTTAGCTCCATAGCTATGAACTAACTCTGTTATTTCTTTTATAGGTGTAACGTATCCTAATACATTACTTACTTGTGCTATTGCTACTATTTTAACTTTATCATTCATCATAGCTTTAACGTTATCTAGTGTAATTCTTCCTTCTTCATCTAATGGAATATATTTCATTATTGCTTTAGTATCTTTAGCACATCTCATCCATGGTAATATACTAGATGCATGTTCTGATTCAGCACTTAATATTATATCCCCTTCTTTTAATAAATTTTGACCATACCCTACTGCTACTGTATTTAATGCTTCACTAGCTCCACTTGTAAAACATATTTCATCTTCTTTAGCATTAATAAACTTAGCTACTTCTTTTCTAGTTTCTTCAAATGCAGTATCTACCATATAGGATAGTTCATAATCGCCTCGATGTGCATTAGCTCCTAAATTACTATAGTAATTAACTACTGCATCTATTACACATTGAGGCTTTAGGGTAGTTGCTGCATTATCTAAATAAATTAATTGATGATTTTGCATCCTTTTATTATTTAGCATTGGAAAATCTAATCTTATTTCTTCTATATTAAACATTTACTAGCCACCTTGCTTTCAATTTCTTTTGCTAGTGTTGCTTGTAGCTCTTCATCTTGAATTGTTTTAGCTATTGGTAATAAATACCCAGTTGTTAATAATCCCATTGCTTGTTGAGTACTTAATCCTCTTGTTTGTAAATAGTATAATTGATTTTCATCAATTTGTCCTAATGATGTTGCATGTGATGCTTCAACATCATTCTCATCTATTAATAGTAATGGTTCTACTGTACTTTTATGATTTTTACTCATTGTTAGTACTCTTGTTGTTTGATGAGATTTAGCTTCACTTGCTCCTTTTATAATTTTACCTGTATCTTTAATACTAAAGTCTGCATTGGTTAGTACCACTGCATAGTTTTCATTATTACATATATTATGTCCTTCTTCATGTGTACATAATATATCATAATGAACACTATTACCTACTAGGGATGCACTACTAGTTTTAACATTAGAGCCTTTACCTAGTAGGTTGACTTTAAGGTTATAATTAGCGTTGCTACTACTAAATTCAGCGTATGCTGCATTTAGTGTAGCATCTTTATAAACATTAATTGTATGATCAATGTTTATATTAGCTGCACTATCATTCCAAAAGCAGACATCTAGGTAAGCATTATCTAATAGATTCAATTTTATGGTTACTTGCTCCACATTTATACTATATTTGATAAATAATGATGCGTGTGTATGTTTGTCTACATTTATAGTTATATCATTATTTATAGTTTCTAAGGTAATGGTGTGTAGTTTGTTTGTGTTTATGTTTATTAGTTTATTCATTTTATTTACCTTTATTCTTAGCTGCACAGGCTCCTAATACTATTGGGTTAGTTCTTTCAACATCTTTAATTTTTATACCTAGTTCTTTACTTAACCAGTCATAACCTTCTGTATCTATCTTATCTACTAGTTCATAACCACCACTCATTACTATTTTACCATCTATTAATACATGAGCATGTGTAGGTTGTATAAGTTGATAAAATCTTTCATAGTGTGATACTACTAACATTCCCATATCTTCTTTAGCATACATAGTCTTTATAGCTTCAGCTACTATCTTTAAAGCATCAACATCTAGTCCACTATCTATTTCATCTAACATAGCAATACTAGGCTTTAATAACTTCATTTGTACAATCTCATTACGTTTCTTTTCTCCACCAGAAAAACCTTCATTTAAAAATCTATGAGCTAAATCAGGTTTCATCTCTAAATCCTTTATAGTCTGTTCCATCTCCTTAATAAAACTAAAGAGCGGAATAGGTTTATCTCTTCTTGCATTTATAGCCGCTCTTAAGAAATCAGAATTACTTACTCCTGCTACTTCACTTGGATATTGCATACCTAAAAAGATTCCTGCTCTACTTCTTTCATCTACTTTCATTTCTAATACATTTTTACCATCTAATATTATTTCACCTTTAGTTATATTAAATTTAGGGTTTCCCATTATAGCTGCTAATAGTGTACTTTTACCATTTCCATTAGGTCCCATTAATGCGTGTATTTCATGATCTTTTATAATTAAATTGATGCCTTTTAGTATTTCTTTTCCTTCTACATCAACGTATAAATCTTTAATTTCTAGTTTTGACATGTTGATTCTTCCTTTCACGTGATTTCTAACTTTAATATAATAACAAAATTTTGCTCTAAGAACAATTATAATGATTATTATTTGTTATTGTTCACATTCTATTCACAGTATGGAAAATTAAGTGAATGAAAGACTTTAATTGCAATTAGCAGTCATATAACTTATAATAATTAAGAAATTATGTTTAAAGGAGGATTCACATGAAAGACATTATTGAAAGTATTAAGAATAACTTTTTTGTTTTTTTAGTAGCAATTGTTTTATTAATTGGTGCTAGTGTATACATTGTTGATGCTAATAAAGAAAAGGTTAGTAGCAAAAGTGTTGATGGTAAAAATGTAGTAGTTAGTATTGGTGAGTACAATTTAACTTCAGATGAATTGTATGATTTAGGGTATAAACAGTTAGCACCTAATTCTTATGCTAACTTCTTTCAAAATCAGGTTATAGAACAATCTATAGCTACTACTAATGAATTAAAAGAAACAGCTAAAAATACAGCTAATAACATTAAACAAAGCTTTATAGCACAATTTGGACAAGATAAATATGAAGCACAGTTAACACAACAGTTAGCTCAAATTGGATATAAGAATTTAGATGAATATACTATTCATACAGCTAAAGCAGAAATGCTTGTAAATAGTTATATAGAGAAAGATAAAACTAAATATATTGATCCAGTAATGAAGGATAATAATCCTAGAATGGTATCACATATTATAGTAAAGATGAAAGATGCTAATAATCCAACACCTGAAGAAAGTGCTAAAGTTGCTAAAATTGATGCTGCTTTAAAAGCAGGAACTGATTTTGCAACTATTGCTAAAGAAAATTCAGATGATGCTTCAGCACAATCTGGTGGTATTATAGGTTATGTAGATGCTAAATCTAATAATTTACAAGCAGACTTCTTAAAGAGTAGTTTAGCACTTAAAAAAGATGAAGTAAGTGAATGGGTTAAAGTAGCAGATGAAAGCTATAATGGATGGCACCGCATTAAAGTAACAGAAACAGATGGAGCTACACTATTAAAAGATCCAGCATTTAAAGCAGGATTATATAACAGAATATTAGAAAGCAATTCAGGATTATATTCACAAATATTATGGGAAAAATCAAAAGAATTAGATATTAAATTTGCAAATGATGAAATTAAAAAGGAAGTAACTACTGCCTTTGGAATAAAGGAATAGGAGAATACTATGAAAAAAATAATTACATTAGGAATAACAGGAATTATGCTATTAACATTAAGTGGATGTGGAAGTACAAACACTAAAGTAAGTGATAGTGATATGGTATTAATAAGTATAGGAAATGAAAAATATACTAAAGAAGATTTATATAGTGAAATTAAAGAAAAGATGAGTACAAATGTAATACCTAGTATTATAGATACTAAATTATTTGAATTAGAAGTACCAACTACTCCTGAATTAGAAGCTAAAGCTAAAGAATCATTAGAAGCAATGAAAACATCATTAGGAGAAAACTTCCCAATGTATTTAGCACAAATGGGATATACAGATGAAACTAAATTCTATAATGAAAGAATATTAAGTAGTACTAAGATGGCTGGATTAGCAACTAAATATGTTAATGATAACTATGATAAAATGGTAAAAGAATATAATCCAGTTAAAGTACAAATAATGCAAGTAACTAATAAAGAAGAAGGAACTAAAGCAATAGAACTAATTAAAGGTGGTAAAACACTAGAAGAAGCATATGTAGAATTAGCAAAGACACCAAGTCCTACTGCAGTATATAAAGGAAAAGAACAAATAGTTACAACAGGAACAGATGTACCTACAGTAATAACAGAACAATTAAAAACATTAGAAAAAGATCAAGTTAGTGGTGTAATAGAAGATAGTGCTAATCAAGCATTCTATGTAGTTAAAGTATTAGATAAAGATGCAAATAACTATAAAGAAGGAGCAGCAAGTTCAATGGCTAGTTCTACAGCAGTATCTAAGAAAGCATTCTCACATTATTTAGAAGTACATGATTTTGCTTTCCATGATCAAGGAATTAGAGATTCATTTGCAAAATCATTACCTGAATATTTAGGTGAGTAGTATGTGTTTATTTTGTGATATAGTTGAAGGTAAGATACCTTGTTATAAAGTATATGAAGATGATAAAGTATTAGCTTTTTTAGATATTAGTCAAGTAACAGAAGGTCATACATTAGTTATACCTAAGAAACACTATGATAACTATTTAGAGGCTGATGACGAGACTTTAACACAATTAAGTATAGTTGCTAGAAATATAGGTAATAGCTTAATGAAGAGCTTTAAAGCTAGTGGTATTAACATATTAAGTAATGTTAATGAAGTAGCTGGACAAAGTGTAAAACATCTACACATACACGTAATACCAAGATATAGTAATGAAGATGCAATAGCAATAGAATTTAAAGAAACTAAGCAACAAGATCTAAACGTTATATTAAATAAAATCAAATTATAAACTAATAAAGATTGTCTATTTAGTAATCATATTTCTTTCATATTATAAATAAAAGTGTTATCATAATATTGAGGAAGGAGTGATTATTATTCAAAAGGCAATCTTTTCTAAACAAGATTTTAAAAATAGCGATTCAGTGCTAACTCAAGAATTCCTCGATAGTATTTCCTCTATTTTAGATATAGAAGAAATACAAGAATTAAAGAACTATTATCAGCATTTCTATTACACTAGATTCCAACACAGTGTTAATGTAGCTTACTACTCTTTTCTAATTTGTAGAAAGCTAAATTTAGATTATATATCAGCTAGTCAAGCTGGTATATTACATGATTTTTACTTATATGATTGGAAAGCTGATAAATCCTCTACAGATGGACGTCATAGTTATGTTCATCCACGTATCGCTTTACAAAACGCTAAGCGTTTTGTAAAGGTAAATAGTATTATGGAGGATGCAATTGTTCATCATATGTGGCCAATGACTTTAAGATGTCCTAAAACTCTTGAAGGCTGGGTACTCCAGGGTGTAGATAAATACTGTGCTCTAAGTGAATTCGCTTTACAAGCTACTAGAAAGATTAAGGTATCTAGGATGGCTATATATGCATCTTTAATAGTTTCATTTATAAATTAATAAAATAAAACCTCCAGTGCTTAGCACTAGAGGTTTTATTTTATATTAGTCTTTATTTTTTCTATCAATAATTGTTTTTATAATTTGTATACCTACAGTAGGTAAGAATGCTAATCCATATATCATCAATAATTGACTAGTAGTAATAGTAGTTACAGCAAATAATCCATGTAAAGCAGGAATTAATAATATACCATTAAGTAGAGCAAAACCTACTATAAACGCATATACTGTAAATTTATTAGTAAATAATCCTATTTTATGAAGTGGTCTAGCATTTCTAGAAGAGAATCCATGGAACAATCTAGATAAACATAGTGTTGAGAAAGCCATAGTAGTAGCTACAGGATAGCTTACTTCTAATCCTATGAAGTAAGCTATCATAGTAAATATACCTATTAGAACTCCTTCATAAGCTATCTGTATAACTGTTGCTTTATCTAATATAGATTCTTTAACATTTCTAGGTTTATCATGTAATACATCTTTACGTCCTTTTTCCATTCCTATAGCTATAGCTGGTAATGAATCAGTAACTAAATTTATAAACAATAAATGTACTGGAAGAAAAGGTACCTTTAATACAAATATACTAGCTAACAACACACATAGTATTCCAGACAAGTTACCACTTAATAAATATTTAATACTATTTTTAATATTCTGATATACATTACGCCCTGTAACAATGGCTTTAACTATTGTAGCAAAGTTATCATCTGTTAATATCATACTTGCTGCATCTTTACTTACTTCTGTTCCTGTTATTCCCATAGCAATTCCTATATCTGCTGATTTAAGTGCTGGTGCATCATTTACTCCATCACCTGTCATTGCTACTATATTACCTCTTTTTTGCCATGCTTGAACTATTCTAATTTTATGTTCTGGTGCTACTCTTGCATATACGCATATATTTGATAGTCTTGCTTCTAATTCTTCATCACTCATTGCTTCTAATTCACGTCCATCTACGCATTCATCATTTCCACCTTCAAAGATTCCTATTGATTTAGCTATAGATCTTGCTGTTATCTTATGGTCTCCTGTAATCATAATGGCTTTTATTCCTGCTAGTTTTGCATCAGCTACTGCTTGTGCTGATTCTACTCTTGGTGGATCCATCAATGATACTAATCCTACAAATGTTAGATTATCTTCATCTTTAGCATCTAATGTATCATAGTTTTGTTCACAGTATGCAAATCCTAATACTCTTAATCCTTCTTGTGCAAATTGTTTATTATATTCTGCTACTTCTTCTATATCACTATCTTTTAATGGTCTTACTCCATCTTGTGTTAGGATTGATTTACATTTACGCATTAACTCATCACTAGCACCTTTAACAAATACATGGTACTTATCATCAACCATATGTAATGTTGACATTAGTTTTCTTGTACTATCAAATGGTAATTCATCTATTCTTTGGTATTTATTTCTTAGTGTTATTTCATCATAATCATATTGATTTACTAAATCTACTAATGCTAATTCTGTTGGATCTCCAATTCTTTCTTCTTCATTAACTGTACTATCATTACATAGTGCACATCCTAATAGTAAGAATCGATCCATCTTATTATTAACATCTAATGACATCTTTTCTCTTAATTCTCCATTAACATATACTTTTTGTGCTGTCATTTTATTTTGTGTTAATGTTCCTGTTTTATCTGAACATATTATTGATACACATCCTAAGCTTTCTACTGAATTTACATTCTTTATAATAGCTCCTTCTTTAGCCATTTTACTTGTTCCAATTGATAATACAATTGTTACTATTGATGCTAATGCTTCTGGTATTGCTGCTACTGCTAATGCTACTGCTACCATCATTGCATCTATTACACTATTGCCTGCAAAATAATTTAAGAAGAATACTAGTATACATATTCCTATTATTATCATTGATAACTTTTTAGAAAACTCATCTAAGCTTCTTTGTAATGGTGTTTTTCTTTGTTTTGTTTCATTCATTAATGTTGCTATTTTTCCGATTTGTGTATTCATTCCTGTTTCAGTTACTACATACATTCCTCTTCCATTAGTTACTAATCCGCTTGAGAATACCATATTTACTTGGTCTCCTAATGCTGATTCTGCACTTATAGCTATTACATTCTTATTTACTGATTCTACTTCTCCTGTTAATGAGCTTTCATTAACTTGTAGTGTAAATGCTTGAAATAATCTTCCATCTCCTACAATTACATCTCCTGCTTCAACCATAACAATATCTCCTACTACTAATTCTGTAGATGATATTTCTGATTTAAATCCACTTCTCATTACTCTAACTTTAGGTACTGATAGTTTCTTTAAACTTTCTAATGATTTCTCTGCTTTCAATGTTTGTACTGTTCCTAATATAGCATTTAATGTAATTACTAATAGTATTACTATAGTACTTTCACTAGATCCACTAGCATATGAAATAATAGCTGCTATAATCAAGATTATTACTAATAGATCTTTAAACTGCTTTAAAAATATAATTAAAGCTGTATCACTTTTAGTTTCCATTAGTGAGTTAGGTCCATTTTCCTCTAATCTTTTTTGTGCTTCTTCTTTTGTTAATCCTTTAATTTGATCAGTATTTAATTCTTTAATTGCGTCTTGATAGTCGCTTTGATACCAGTTTTTCATATTGTTATTCCTTTCGCCTAATGGCTTTTTAGCTTTAACCCCTTGATAAAAAAAGACAAGGCATATTAAAGTTAAACTTTAATAAGTCTTGTCTTTAAGATTGGCCAGGATAATATCCGTGATGTTGACCTAATCGCACATAGTGTGTGACTACTCCCTTATCGTATGACTATTTTACCATTAATACTATAATAAGTAAACCTCTTTTTATTATACCTGTATTCAACGCATATTATGTACTTTAATCTTATTTATAATTAATTCCTATTATATAGATTTTTTCTTACTATTGCTTATAGTTCTTTTAATTTATTATAATAATAAACTATATAATAGTATAAAAATATTTAAT
>JAVXTN010000013.1:0-13716 GCA_036642635.1 Erysipelotrichaceae bacterium | reverse complement strand
GGTTCATTTCTAATATATATAGGTTAGTTCCATTAATTTTGATTGTATATTCTTTTAATTGGATTATTATAAAATTAGTTTGGACTTGTTTAATTCTTATATAGTTTATTATTGTTATTAGGTTAGATGTTATTTTAATCATAGCGTTCACCTCATATAATAATATGTTTATAGTTTATATATTATGTATTAGGGTATAAAAAAAAGAAGCGTTAGCTTCTTAATTATTTTGTGCGACGTGCTTTACGTGCAGCTTCTGATTTAAGTTTACGACGAACTCCAGGCTTTACATAAAACTCTCTTTTACGAGCTTCAGCAAGGGTTCCGTTTCTAGATACTTGGCGTTTGAATCTACGCAAAGCATCATCAAGAACTTCATTTTCTTTTAGTACTATTTTTGGCATTTTTAACCCTCCCTTCTGAATACAAGCAACATAATTATATACAATTTCATTTGATAAATCAAGTAAAACTTGACTAATTTTCCCATAATTGTGACATCTTTAGGTTATTTAGGTCATATATTAATAAAACATGGTTGTTTTAGTCATTATAAGAGCTGTCTTCTACTCCTAAATAGTATTTTCTTATTACTTCACGGGCTACATTGTGATCTCCTTGGTAGTCTTCTTTACCAAATTCACGTTGCATGAATAGTTCATCACCTTTACCTAGGATTAATACTGTATCATCTACGTTTGCCATTTCTATAGCTTGTCTTATAGCATCATAACGATCTTCTATAAATATAGTATTAGTGTTAGTAATACCAGTTTTAATTTCATCAGCTATTTCTTTAGGAGATTCATCACGAGGATCATCTTCAGTTAATATTATTGTATTAGCATATTTACTGCTTACTTCTCCAAAAGTTTTACGTTTCTTTGTATCACGTTTACCAGCTGAACCAAAGACACTTATAATTTTATGGTTAGGTGTAGTTATCATTTTAGCATATTCATATATCTTTTCTAAACCATCTGGTGTATGAGCAAAGTCTACTATAACATGGAAAGGTTGTCCTTCATTAATGCTCTCTAGACGTCCATCTATTTGTTTTAAAGAGTTTAAATGAGTAATGACCATGTTTATATCTAAACCAGACTCACTAAGAGCAGCGACCGCTCCAACAAGGTTATAAATATTATAAAGAGCTACTAAGTTAGTTTCTATATGATAAGTTTTATTAAAACAAGTTAAATCAAAGGTAGAACCTTTGATACCTAATTTTATATTATCAGCATGATATGTAGCAGCATTAGTAATACCATAACTTACATACTTACAACTACAAGCTTCACATAAATCATCATAACAAGCATCATCAGCATTAAGTATAGCAGTACCATCTTTCTTCATCATCCTAAATAGTTTCTTCTTAGCATCAAAATAATTCTCTATTGTACCATGGAAGTCTAAATGATCATGGGTTAAATTAGTAAAAACTGCTATATCAAAATCTATAGAATTCACTCTACCAAGTTCTAAACCATGACTTGAGACTTCCAGTGCCACAGCCCTCATTCCTGAAGTTACCATATCATTAAGTGTACTATGTAGTGTAATAGTATCTGGAGTAGTTAATGTAGGTGGTAAAACAACATCACCATAGCTAGTAGAGATAGTACCTATATAACCACATGGTTCAAATTTAGAATATACATCTCTAATAATAGAAGCAACAGTTGTTTTACCGTTTGTTCCAGTTATACCAAATACTTTCATTTTAGAAGAAGGAGCACCATAAAAACGATTAGCTATTCTATTTAAAGTAGTATTTACATTTTCAACTTTAATATAAGCAATATCTTTTTTAGGTTGTTTAATTTCTTTTGAATGAACAATACAAATAGCTCCATTCTGAATAGCTTGTGTAATATATTTATGCCCATCATTAACTAAACCATCTAAACAAAAGAATATACTATTTGTACAGACTTTTCTAGAATCAGTAGATAAATCATTAATTTCTAATTTAGGGGCACCTTCAAACATTTCTGATAAATACATTTTTATTCCTCCATTACTGCTATTAAATCTTGATTAATTAGATCAGTTACTAAAACATCATATAATTCACCTTTATTTAATTCAGTATTAATAATAACTCTTAAGTACTCACTACTATGACCTATACTTTGATTATTAGAAGCTGTTTCAACTAAGACACTTACATGCTTACCAATAAAACTAGCTTTATAATCATTATATAGCTTTAATGATAAATTTCCTAATAATTTACCACGTTCTTTTTTAATATTGTTATCTAATTGATTAGGTAGACTAGCAGCTTGAGTGCCGTCACGCTTTGAATAAGGAAAAACATGCATAAAACTAAAACCAACATCTTTACAAGTATTACAAGTATCCTTAAAATCATCATTAGATTCGTTAGGAAATCCTACTATTACATCACTAGATATATTAATATTAGGGATTTCCGTGCGAATCTTATTAACAGCAGTTTTAAACTGTTGAAGATTATAAGGACGATTCATTGCTTTTAGAGTATTGTCACTTCCACTTTGTAATGGAATATGTAAATGTTTAGCAATTCTATCATCTTCTTTAATTAGTGAAATTAGTTCATCACTAATTTCACTAATTTCAATACTAGATATTCTTATACGTTTAATGCCTTGTACTTCGCTTAGCATTCTTTTTAGTAGTTTAGTTAGAGTATGTCCATGTTCATGTCCATATCTTCCAGTATGAATACCTGCTAATACTATTTCTAGATGATGGTTGTTTACTAGTTCTTGTGCAGTAGCTATTACCTTATCTGGTGCTAGAGATCTTTCTTCGCCTCTAACATAAGGTATTATACAATAAGAACAGAACTGATTACAACCATCTTGAATTTTTAAAAAAGCTCTTGTTAAATGATGGAAATTAGCTACGCTAATTTCTTCAAAATCTAAATGATGATTTATATCAGTTACCATATTAGCTTTGCATTTTTCTTTTATACATTTATCTATTAAATTAGGTAATTCTTTCTTATTAGTAGATCCTAATAAAAGATCTACCCCCATCGTATCTGAAATATAAGCAGGGTTCATTTGCGCATAACAACCTACTACACAAATAAATGCATTAGGATTTAATCTTTTTGCATGATTAATCTTTTGTCTGCTCTTAGCACTAGCTGTATTAGTAACAGCACATGTATTAATAATATATATATCAGCTAGTAGTTGGAAGTCTACTTCAGTATAACCTAAAGCTTTCATTCCAACTACATAGCTTTCACTCTCATAAGTATTAACTTTACAACCTAAAGTTGCAATAGCAAAAGTTTTCATATTTACACCTCAACAATTCATATAATTACTTAGATAGCTTACTAAGAAGCTTTTCTAGTTTCTTAGTAAGCTTAGGAGAAACTAAATTATTAGAGATAATCATATCTATTAATACAGTTTCATCTTCATTTAGGAGCTTTTCAGCAAGGACTTTATAGATATCTAAAGATAGAATAGGAGCTGAAGGCTCTTGGAAAGATAGTTCATATTTTAAATTATTATTTACTATTAGATACATTTTAGCATTATTACTATTAAATAAAACATAAGAAGAGGCTTCATGATATATAACTTTAGCTTCGCTAAAGTTATAAAGATATGGTAGATAGTCATAAGTATTAACATCTATTTTATCTTTAAAGTCTTTCTTTAATAAATAATATTGTTTTAAAGTATAAAGAATCATATCATGATCATAAACTGAATTAAGTTTTAAATCAAAGATAGGTACATATATATTTTGACCTTGATAAGGTATATAGTTTAAATTAGATTTCATAAGATCTATATCTACATTAAGTAAACGACGACGATTATCATAATCTAAGTCATTCCAATAATCATTCATATTAACACAAGATACTAAAAAAGTATCTTCAAACTTTTGTTTATTTAAAATAGAGTTATAAATTACTTGATTACGATAATAATCATATTCATTATTTAATGTAAAAGGAATATTGAATTCAGTAAATTTATCTTTCATTAATACTATATTTTTTTTATAATCAGTTGTTTTAGATAATTGATTAGGATAAAATTTATTTAATAATTTAATTGTTTTTTCCATTTTGTTCACCTTCTATATCTATAAATAAATTAGTAGCGGATAATAAATATATAGCAGCTGTTTCTGCTCTTAGGATTCTACCACCTAAAGAAGCATTAATAAAGCCTAAATTATTAGCATATTCTACTTCTTCTTTAGCAAATCCTCCTTCACAACCTACAACATAAGTTATACTCTTAATATGAGGATTTGCTAGAAGAAGTGATGAAAGTTTATTAGCATCTATATCTGCTGCTTCATAAGCAATAATATTTAGATCACTTTTATATAATGCTATGTCTGATAATTTTATAGGTTGTTCTATTTTAACTAAGGTTGAGCGTTTAGATTGTTCTGCTGCTTCTGTACATATTTTAGACCAACGCTCAACCTTTTTATTAGAATCATCATTTAGTTTAACTACACAGTATTTACTTTGTAATGGTACTATACGATCTACTCCTAGTTCAGTAGTTTTTTGTAAAAGGAAGTCCCATTTTTCTTTTTTTATTAAAGATTGTATAAGAGTTACTTTAATATTCATTATACTAGCGTCTTTAATAGCTTCTATTGCTTCAAAGTTCACTTCTCTATTACTAATATGTATTTTACATAAAAACACTTTAGAATCAACATCTACAACTCTAATCATATCATTAGTCTTCATTCTCATTACATTAATAATATGATGAGCTTGTTCCTTATCTAAACTACTATTTATACTAATATCTAATTTATCATTAACAAAGTACTGTTGCATATATTTACCTCATACTATAAAAAAGAGCTAACGCTCTTTAAAGTTTTCCTTCTTCAGCCATCATTCTTAACTTTTTAATTTCATAAGGTTTAAGTCTTCTATAATCCCCTTGTGACATATCCTCAACCTTTAAAAATCCTAACTCTTTACGATGTAATCTAGTAACTTCAAAATTAAAGTACTCCATCATCCTTTTAACTTGATGATTCTTTCCTTCATATATAGTTAATTCTAAATCCGTTTGATTCTTAACCATATCTTTCTTTATTACTTTTACTTTAGCTGGTAAAGTCATTCCATCTTCTAATTTAATACCTCTACTTAATTCTCTTACTTGTTCACTATTTATTACTCCACAATCACTTTTCTTTTTCCCTTTAATTGTTAATGAGTACTTCTTTGGTAAATGAGTTCTTGGATGTATTATAAGATTTGCAAACTCTCCATCATTAGTTAATATTAACACTCCACTAGTATCATAGTCTAATCTACCTACACTGAATATTCTTTCTTTACAGTTTATTAAACTTATAACTGTATTACGATCAAATTCATCATCATTAGTACACATACATTTTTTAGGTTTATTCATTACAAAATAAACTTTATCTTCTTTTACTATCCCTTTACCATTGACTTCAATAGTATCGTTCTTTTTAACTATATATCCTAGTTCACTCATGACCGTTCCATTAACCTTAACTTTACCTTCACTTATTAACTGTTCAGCTTTTCTTCTGGAAGCTATTCCTGCCGCTGCAATTACTTTTTGTAGTCGTTCCATAAAACACTTCCTTTCTTTCCTTACTATTTTATACTAAATCAGCTAGAAATGAAAGTTAATGTTAAAAAGATTGCCATACTTATTCCTGCTATATCAGCAATTAGGCCTATTTTTAATGCATTTCTTATCTTTTTTATTCCTATGCTTCCAAAATAAAGTGTAATTATATAAAAAGTAGTGTCGGTTGATCCTTGTATTACGCTTGCCATTATCCCTGTTATTGAATCTACTCCACAGTTTTTAAAGATATCTATTAGTAGTGCTAATGAGGCGCTTCCTGATAGTGGTCTAAATATTATTATTGGCCATACATCTTTAGGAATAAAATTTATAAGGTTACTCATTGTGTTTGAGAATATTTCTAATAGTCCGCTTGCTCTTAATAGTCCTATTGAAAACATCATTGCTAAGAGTGCTGGATATACTTTTTGAAACATTTCTAATCCTTCTTTAGCTCCTTCTATAAATATACTATAAGCTTTAACTTTTTTTATTATTGCTAATATACATATTACTAATATTATGGTTGGTATAATGTATTTAGTCACTTCCATTGTTCCACCATCTTTCAACTAATAGTCCTATAGTGCATGCAAATATTGTTGCTACTATTGCTAATGGCATAAATACTACTGGATTATTCGAGCCACTAGCACTACGATATGCTATTATCGTAGTGCTTAGTAATGTAACACCTGCGGTGTTCATTACTAAAAAGGTTATCATTGGTCTAGTGGCTCGATCACTATGCTTATTATGTTTCTGCATTCCTTCCATTGCTTTAAGTCCAGCAGGTGTTGCTGCTGAACTTAATCCAAACATATTAGCTAATACATTAGTGCTTATATAGTTCATTGTTTCTTGATCATTTTTAATGGTTGGAAATAATTTATCTAATAGTGGTTTTATTAGTTTATTTACTAATCTTAATAATCCTACTTCATTAGCTATCCTAAGCATTCCATTCCAAAAGCAAGTTAAACATATAAAAGGTATAACAAAACTAAATGTATCATATCCTACACTTAATATAACCTTATTGATTACATCCACATTTCCACTTATAAGCGAAAATGCTATTGAAATAACTATAATTATTAACCAGATTACATTCATAGCATTTTCGCTTTATTTAGTGGAAATGTATGAACATTAGTTTTAATTCCATTATCTACATTAAGTACTAAACTATTCCCTTCTATTTTATAACTACAAGTTACTTTACTACTATTATCTTTTTTTATAGTAACTTTTATTGGTTCTAATACTTTAAAGTAATAATTATTATACTTATACTCACCTACATCTAAAACTACTATACTTTTATATTGGTCAAAGTTTAAATTATAGGTGGATTGATGGAATTCAAAATCATCTAATTTATTTAATGATACGATGATTAATTCTAAATCATCGTTGCTAGCATAACTTACTAAAGTTCTGCCAGCTAAACGTGTATAGCCGGTTTTACCGGCTATTATACGTTTATCATTAAATAGTAGTTTATTCTTATTCTTCCATCTTTGTTTATAGGTATTATCATATAGTTTAGTTCCACATATTTCTTTAAATATTGGGTTCTTCATTGCATAATTCATAAGTATTGCCATATCATATGCAGTACTTATGTTACCTCCATTTATATCTAAACCTGATTCATTATTAAAAGTACTATTTATCATTCCAATTCTTTTTGCAGTTACATTCATTTCATTAATAAAACTCCTATAATCTAGATTGGAATTATTAGCTATTAAATAAGCAGCATCATTACCACTTCTTAGCATCAATCCATATAATAGTTCTTTATAACTATAGGTTTGTTTATCTTTAAGATATAGTGAACTTCCTTCTACTTGTGTAGCTTCTTTATTAACTATAACTTTCTTATCTAGAGTTCCGTTTTCTATAGCAACAATTGCAGTCATAATTTTAGATATACTAGCTACACTTTGTTTATTATGCATATCTTTCTCTTCTAAGACTGTATCATCACCACTTATAACAACAAAGGAATCAGCTTTAGTTATACTAAAGCTGATTCCAAATATAAATATATATAATATTAATTTTTTAAATTTCATCCTTAAATCACCTATATAATTATATGTTTATATAATTATTATATGTTAGTTATCAAATAGTTCTTCATCACTTCTATTTGAGAATTCTGGTAATTCTGGTAATTCTTTAAGACTTTCTAATTTAAAGGCATCCATAAATTCATTAGTTATTTCATATAGGAATGGTCTTCCTGGTGCATCAGTTCTTCCACATTCTTTTATTAATCCTCTAGCTAATAGTTTTCTAATCATCATATCACAACCTACTCCTCTGATATCTTCTATTTCAGCTCTTGTTACTGGTTGTCTATAAGCTACTATTGCTAATGTTTCTAATGCTGGTTGTGATAATACATTGCTCTTTGTAGTAGCAAATAGTTTTTGTGCATAAGGATGTATAGCTTCCTTAGATACAAACTTATAAATACCTCCAAAGCATACTAGTTCTATACCTCTACTTTCATCAAGGTAGTCATCCATCAATGTATTTATCCCCTCAATAATAGTTGCTTCTTTTAGCTCTAAAACCCCTATTAATTGCTCCATGTTTAATCCCTCATCACCACTTAAAAATAATAAACCTTCTATAATAGTTTTTAAATTATTCATTACCTTCACCTCTTACAATCCATATATCTTCATTATCATCTACATAAGCATTTATTTCATGATATTTAACTAAATTTAAAATTGATAAAAATGTTACTATGTACATATGTTTAGTATTACAATCATCACATAACTTTATAAAATTCATCTTTCCTACCCAATTTTTTAATTTTGTTTTAATTTGAACTACACGATCATCTAATGACATTTCATTAATCGTAAGTTTAGTTTCTTTAGGTCTACTTAATTGAAATCTTCGCATTACTTTTTGCATTGCTTTTATAATGTCATAAGGGTCTCCTTCAAAATCTTCTTCTTCAACTATTTGCACCCATTTTTTTGTTTCATCACTAATTGGCTTTTCCATCAACAATTGTCTTTCATCATATTTATCACTAAATTCCTTTGTTACTTCTTTATAACGTTGGTATTCATATAAACGTTGAACAAGTTTATCTCTTTGGTCTTCTTCATAGTTTTCTTCAATCATTACTTTTTCTCTAGGTAGCATCTTCTTACTTTTATATTCTATTAAACCAGCTAGTTCACTTAAAAACTCACTAGCTACTTCTAAATGTAAAGATTCCATAGTATTTAAAAATGCTAAATATTGGTCAGTCAATATATCCATATTTAAATCTTCAAGATCCAATTTATTTTCTTTTATTAAATGTAGCATTAAATCTAATGGTCCTTCAAAATTATTAATGTTTACTTCGAAACCCATTTAATCACCTCAATCTATTACAATTATACCAAATATTAGCTTAGCTTTGTATCTTTTTTTATTTTCTTTTATAAATAAAAAGCCTCATAGAGGCTAATTCATATAATTTGTTAGTTTATTGTTAGTTTATCATTATCTTTTATAATGATCTAAATGATTAAAATGTATGATGTTTAGGGCCTTTTAAGCCTCTTTCATCATCTTCCTTAATTCTCTCCTAATATTTTAATGAAGCTATTTTAAGTTCCATACTTATTTGTTCTCTTAGTTTTTGAGGTTCAAGAACCTCAACATGTTTACCAAAAGACAACAAGTATCTAATGAATTTAACTTCATCTTCATATTGTCCATTTATTACTCTATTATAAGACTCTGAATCAAAAATAATAGTATAGTTTTTAAGTTTACCTTTAAAAATAGTTTCATCTCCTGTATGATTAGAAATTTTATAATTACTATCACGATTAAATTTTAAATTACCACATAATGATAATGATTGCATTCTTTCATCACTAAACTTAAGATTTCTAAAACCATAAGGTTTTTTCTTTAAAGAATAGCATATAAGATACGTACCTTCACTAAAATTAATAATATCATAAGGATGAATTTTATATTCAATAAATTCATTATCACTTGCACTACGATATTTAACAACTAAAACATCATTGGTTATCATAGCTTTATTACATAAAGATACAAAATCTAGCATCTTCTTGCTTAAACCATTTTCATTATTATTATATTTAATAATATCTGATTTATTTACACCTTTTACTGCTTGCATTACTCTTTTACTAGCATTCTTATAATTTACATCATTAGCTAAAGTACCATTGTTGTCATAGAACTCAAAGACATTTTTAATAGCATAAGTTTCATCATCATTTAATTTAATTGGAGGTATAGTATTGATAGTCAAAAGTTTATAACCACCAGTACTTCCAGCAGTAGATTCTATTTCATACCCACAAGCTTCTAATTCTTTTTTATATTCACCAATATTACGTACATTCACTTCTAAATCATTTGCTAGATCACTTCTTTTATGAATTGTACCATCATTCAATATTTCTAACATTTTAATACATTTAGCTACTCTATTCATTTTATTCTCCTTTATATGTGTAGTTGTTCACATAGTTTCATTGGTGCATAACGACTTGGATATGGTCCAAATATATCTAATGGATCTTTAATCTTAGGTACTACTCCTAAATAGCTTAATGGTAATATCATATTACCAATGCAACGATCTAAAGCAAAACCTAAAGCTTCATCAATTTGAGAAGCACCATTTTCAATCAAAAACATAACCATTTCTAAGTTTTCACTAAATACAGCATGTAGCAATAATGGATAACCATTAAAGATCCAATTTGGATTAGCTCCATTTAATATTGCTCTATTTGCTTTAGCAATATTTTCATCCCATACAGCATTTAAAATTTCTTTTGCCAATAACTTTTCATTCATATTAGTCACCTTTTATCTTTCTTGATGACTACATTATATCATGTAACATTACATTATATATGTTACATTAAATTTATAGGGTTGTCAATCTAAAAAGCAACAGATTAATAATCTGTTGCTCTAAATTTAGTAAACGCTACAATAATATCATTTAAATTATCATTAGATTCATATAACATTAGATAATTATTATTAACAATAGCATGATAATCATAGTTAATATCATTTAATGAAACCTTAACTAACTTAGTCTTCTTAGCTTCTTCTACTAATTTAATTGTTTGTTGATCAGCTAGATCTAGTTGATATAAATAAACATAGTTATCATTAACACTAATACGTATGCCTTCAACAGCACCAACATTCATCGGCTTTACATCTATTTTATCATCAATTCTTATCCCTACATTTTCTAAATGATCAAGTAAAGTATTCATATCCATAGATATAATTGCAATATTTCTATTTACACCTTTGTGTGAACAACCAACACAAAGTAATGCTATAAATAGAATCAAGATTATTTTCTTTATGCTTTTCATGATAATTCCTCCTAATAAATTATGAGCAATTATCATGAAAATATACTAATCTTCAGTAGTAACTTTTTTCATTTCTTCATTTAATAGATTACTTACATATTCACATAGTTCTGGAGTTTTCATATCTTTAAAAAACTCATAAGGAATTTCATCTAAAAAACGTACTGTTATATTTTTATGTGGTGGTACATCAATAGCATGATGAGCATTAACACTAATATAAGGTTGAATAGAAACCTTAGCACGATATGCTGGTGTAAATGATCCTGGTTTAAATGGCAACATAGTATTAGAGTTACTTCTAGTACCTTCAGGATATATTACAACGTTACGACCATTCTTAAGATACTCAGTTACTGATTTAATCATTCGTACACTATCTCTTGGACTTTCACGATCAAAACCAATAGCTTCTACCCCTTTAAAATAATCACCAAATAAAGGCATATCATTAATGTTTTCCTTACCTACTGCTGTTAACGGATAAGGCATTGAAGCTATAACTACAAAGCAATCAAGACTTCCTTGATGATTTCCAATATACAAACTAGTATGATCACCATTAACTTTCTCTGCTTGTTCAACAAATAATTCTGTTTTAGTTCTAGCAAGTACTATTTTACTAGTTTTCTTTAAAGCATAGAAATTTTCTTCAAAGTTTCTATTTTTACATTTCTTTGCATCGATAATAATACCTGGTAAAGCAGGTGCTACTTTAGCCCAAGCTAAAACTTTTCTCATTGTATGACTCATAATTTTCTCCTATAATGAATTAAAACAAATCCATCTTTACTTTCTTTAGTAACTATAATAAAATCTTTTTCATAATTCCTTGGAAAATATGTGTCGCCTTCAAAGTCTTTCTCTACTAATGAAATCCACATTTCATCAACATAAGGAAGAGCTGCTTTATATATTTGGGCGCCACCACAAATATATAAATCTTTATTAAGAGCTTTATGCTCTTTTATAAGATTAGTTAAATCATTACATACAGTACAATTATCATGTTCTACATGATAATTAGAATCTCTAGTAATAATATAAGTAAAACGTTTAGGAAGAGGCTTACCTATAGCTTCATAAGTAGTTCTTCCCATAACAATATCAGAATTTAATGTAAGTTTCTTAAAATTTTTAAGGTCTTCACTAAGATGCCAAGGCATCCAGCCATTAAGTCCTATACAATAATTAGTTGAATGTGCAACAACTAAACTAATCATTAGACACTTACCTTTCCTACAATTTTAGGATGAGATTTATAATCTACTACTTCAAAATCTTCAATACTAAAATCAAAGATATTGTTTACATCAGGATTAATTTTTAACTTACATAATGGATATGGTTCACGACTGATTTGTTCATTAATTTGATCCATATGATCATTATAGATATGAACATCACCAAATGTATGAATAAATTCTTTAGCTTCATAACCACATACTTGAGCTATCATCATAGTTAATAAAGAATATGATGCTATATTAAAAGGAACTCCTAAAAATAAATCTGCTGAACGTTGATATAGTTGACATGATAAGTACTTTTTATCTGCACTAACATAGAACTGCATAAATGTATGACATGGTGGTAATGCCATCTCATCTACTTGAGCTGGATTCCAAGCAGAAATTATATGTCTTCTTGAAAAAGGATTATTCTTAAGACCAGCTATTAATTTAGTTATTTGATCAACTCCATTAAAATCACGCCATTGTTTACCATAAACTGGTCCTAACTCACCATACTTATTAGCGAATTCCTCATCATTTTTTATTTTTTCTATAAACTCATCTAATGTTTCATTCTTATAATCCTTACTATTTTTATATGTTTCATAAGGCCATTCATTCCAAATTCTAACATTCTTTAATACTAAAGGTCTAATATTAGTATTACCAGTAAGAAACCATAATAGTTCTTCAGCACAACTTCTAAAGTATACTTTCTTAGTAGTTAATAAAGGAAATCCTTCTAATAAATTAAAACGCATTTGATATCCAAATACTGCTTTAGTACCTGTATTAGTACGATCAATTCTTTGTTCTCCATTCTCTAAAATATGTTTACATAGTTCAATATACTGTTTCATATTAATTCTCCTTCTCTTGTTTTAATAACAATATCTCTTCATCACTTAAACTACGATATTCCCCTAGTTCTAATGATTCATCCAATAATAGATTTCCCATCTTAATTCTCTTAAGTTCTATTACTTCATTATTTAAAGCTAACATCATATTTTTAACTTGATGGAACTTACCTTCACTTATTTCTAACTGAATAATATTACCATCACTATATAATATTTTACCACTTTTATAAATAATGTCATTATAAACTATTCCTTCTTCGATTTTAATTATATCACTATCATTTAAACAATGGTCTAATTTTGCTTCATAAACTTTAGTAACATGTTTTTTTGGTGATAATATATTATGTGCTAATGTACCATCATTACTTATAATTAGTAGTCCTGTAGTATCTAAATCTAGTCTTCCTACTGGAAAACTGTCTAATGGTATAAATTCATTTATATATTCAAATACTGTTGGATAAACATTATCAACTGTAGCACTTACACAACCTTTTGGTTTATTAATCATAATATATACATATTTATTATAATTTATAGGTTCTTGATCAAAGCATATAATATCTTTAGTTTCATCTAT
>JAVXTN010000012.1:0-14489 GCA_036642635.1 Erysipelotrichaceae bacterium | reverse complement strand
ATACGTTACTTATTAAATATCTTTTTAAGAGTTGTTAACCAATCTTGATAATATGCATCGGAATAGCTTTTAAAATCATCATAGTTTATTACTCTTGTTTCTAATTCTTCTATAAATTTAACAAAAGCTATATTTATTTCTTTCATAAAATCATTATGTATAATTTTAATTGTTGATAGTTCTACTAATGATTTTGCTAGTATTTCTGTACAGTCTGCGTGTATTTTATCGCTGTCTTCCATGCTTAATTTTACAAAGCTTGTATTTAACCAGTAATTATCTACTAAATAATTTTTTATTACATTCATAAATAGTGTGAAGTCTTCAATGTTGTTTCCTGGTTCTATAGCAAATAGTATTTTAAAGAATACAAACCAGTCATAGTCTTTATTTATTATGCTTATTAGATGATTTCCTAGTATTTTAACGAATATATCATCACTTTTAAGTTCCCATTCTAATGATATTTCATTTTCAAAGTCCATTTTAATGTTATTTAATTTTTTAAATGTTCTGAATAGTGATGAGATTCTGTCTCCATTATTTCCGTTGAATTGTAAGTCTTTTAAGAATATATAGTGTCCTAATATACTGCTTGTGTTTTTAATGTCTAATGTAAATCCAATTGATTCATTCATTTTAACGGCGAATAAATCATTTATAGCTTTTGCTATCAATACTTCGAATGTATTTTCATTAATGTTTACTTCATTTTCTGATGTATCGTGCATTCTATTGTATACGATATTTAGTTGTCGATCCATTATGCTTAAATTAGCTTTTATAGATGCTAGTATGTCTTTCATAAAATCATTGTATACATAAAAGTTTGTATTCTTATATACTAATTTATGTTCTATTTCACTCCAAAATGAGTGTACTAGGGCTTTTATTTGGAGTTCGAAATTCACTCTATTTCCGTTTCTTAAATAGAATCCGTCTAATCGATATATTGCAAATCCATTTTTTTGCACTTGTGGTTGTGAACTTGTAACATCAATATATATATTTTCATGTTCTTCACTGTAGCTATATCTTGTATCTTTATATTTTAATGTAAATGTTTCTCTTAATACTTTAAGAATTAGATACTCTTCTTCTATAAAACGGCATTCTATTGTTAGTCCGATTAGATCTTGTAGATGTTCTAATATTTCATTAGCATTCTTATATTTAATATATAGTCTATTTCTTATTATCTTTTCTCTTAAGCTTTCTTTTCTTTTAAGTCTAGATACAATATCTACTATACAGTCATCCTTATCTTTAAACACAGCATGTAGCTGTTCATTAATATTATTCCTTACTAACTCATAATTATCATGATTAGTTTCTAACTTATTTAAAGCTTCATCTATAACATCAAATACTACTAGTCGCATAGTTTTACCTCCTTTAATATAATATTAGCACTTTCTACATCTTTATTTAGTTGTTCTATTAATAATGTTGTATTCTTAAAAGCTACTTCTTCTCTTAATAACTCAACAAAATATAAACTTATTTCTTCTCCATAAATGTCGGAACTGAATTCTAATATATGTGCTTCAATAGATACTGTATTTCTCAAATTAAATGTTGGATTATACCCGACATTTATTATACATCCATAATATTCTTCTTTAACTTTTACGTATCCTGCATATACTCCGTTTTCTGGGTTAACATATAGATCTTTCATTTCTAGGTTCGCGGTTGGAAATCCAATTGTTCTTCCTACTTGTCTTCCTTTAACTACTGTTCCGCTTACTTTATAATAGTGTTTCATTAGTTGTTTAACTTCTTTTAGTTTATATTCTTTTATTAATTGTTTAATGTATGTTGTAGATACTTTAATGTCCTTGATTTTATATGGTTGTATAACGTTTAAATTAAATTTTTGTTTACTTAGCATGTCTAGATTTCCGCTTCCTTGGGCAGCAAAGCGAAAATCATAGCCACATACTAATTCTTTTACATTCAGTTTTTCTAATACTGAATGTATAAAGCATTCAGGTTGCATATTTATCATTACTTGATCAAATTTTAATATAATAAAGTAATCTAAGTTATACTCATGGCAGCGTAGAATGCGATCTTCTAGGCTTGTTAAAAATGGGGTTTCGCAACCATTAATAAAATTAAGCGGGTCCGGGTCCATCATAATGATTGCGCTTGAAAGTTTATTGTTTACACCTTTAATTGAATTAACTTTGTTAATTAATTGAAGGTGTCCTAAGTGAAGGCCATCAAAGTGACCGATACAGGCTACTAGGTTGTTAAGTTTAGGGGTGTCGCCTTGATGGTAGGTAATTATTTCCATTACCAGAGGCCTCTTAAACTTTTAAAGGTAGTAGCAGTTTCTCTACCATACATAGCTACAATTTTATCTCCATCTTCAATAGCTACAATATCTTCTTTACAATCTATTTTAATTCTTTTTCCATTATATACATCACTCATTGGTTCATATTTAATTGTATGGTAATGAGCTAGAGCATCATTTATACTGAATAATTTATAGTTACCTGCTTCAACGTCAGCTAAACTAACGCAATCTTCTAAACTGAAGCGTCCAACCATTGTTCGAACTAGACTAGACATACAGCCTAAATTATTAGTATCAGCAGCTATATCTACGCATAGAGTCCTAATATAGGTTCCACTACTGCAATGCACTTTGAATTTATATTCATCATCCCCCTCAATCGCTTGGATTTGATGAATTTTAACATCTCTTATTGGACGCTCCACGCTTTCATTAGCTCTAGCATATTCATACAACTTCCTTCCATTAACTCTAACAGCACTTACCATTGGTGGAAGTTGTTTAATATCACCCAAATACTTATTAAGTATTTCTTGTAAATTATTTATTGGTGTAATTTCTTTAGTTTCTAGTGTATCTCCCCATATATCATCAGTAAAAGTTCTTTTACCTAACATTAGTGTAGCTACATATTCTTTATCAGTATCTTCTAAATAAGGTAATACTTTAGTAGCATTATTTACTAAAACTAATAATACACCAGTTGCATTAGGATCTAAAGTACCACTATGCCCTATTTTTTTTGTATGTAATAATCGACGAAGAATAGCAACAACATCATGTGATGTCATCCCAGCTTCTTTATTAATTAATAGTATTCCACTTCTTTCTTCACTCATTCTATTCACCTCATTGCTATTATATTATACCATGAAAAATAAGAAAAGTGCCCTTTAAGAGCACTTAAGTTTATACATTTTCAACTTCTATATAATGTTTATTAATAAATAATGTTATACCTATTAAAATAATATTAGGTATTATGAAGGTTATCAGTAATTCTAAAAAGTCATTATCAATGCTTCTAAATATCGTTTCATTAACATAACCTAATATCCATGTTAAACCAAACACTATCAATATAGCAAAGAAATTTTTATATTTTTTTACAAATCTTGTATTAACAAAACTTAAAGCCATATAGATTAATGAGAATATAAGAAGTGTTGCTCCTATTGTTTGCCCTATAGACCGAATTATGAAAATTACAATATCTCCTAATTCCAATCGCATATAACGTAGTAATTCATGGAATTCGTATGAATTAATACATTCAGAAAATGAATTACCTCCTGTTATTACTACAAGTAGAAATAATGACGAATATAGTACTATAAATGTAAGAATAGTCCACATAACACTTACAATAAGCTTAGAAGCAAGTACTTGCCCTTCGCTAGCTGGTAATGTATGAGTCAAAAAAGCTTGTGACTTAAACATTGTCTTATTATAATATATAATTAATGATCCTATAGCAACAAAGAATAATCCTGTCATTAAAAGCACGTATATTATACTAGCGATATTATTTATTGTATCAACTTTAAGTAATTGAAGTAATACACATACGAACATTGCGACATACATTCCGATAAATATTCTGTACGTTCCCTTTAAATCCATCTTTAATAATTTTAATAACATCTGAATTCCTCCCTAAACAATTCGTCTACTGATTTATTTGTTTCTGTTCTTAATTCTTCGACATCTTTGTTTAATACTACTATACCATCTTTAATGAATACTACTTGATCGAATATCTGTTCAATATCAGCAATTAAATGCGTAGCAATAATTACTGTTTGATCATCATTGAAGTTTTCTAATATAATCTTTAGAATTACTTCACGAGCAGCAGGATCCACTCCTCCAATAGGTTCATCCAATATAATAACCTTAGCTTTTCTAGACATAGTTAATATTAACTGGAACTTCTCTTTAGTACCTTTTGACATGGATTTAATAACCATGTTAGGATCAATGCTAAATTTACCTAAGATTTCTAGAGCCTTTACATCATCAAAGTCAAAGTACATATCTTTAAATAAACTAATAGCCTCTTTAACTTTCATCCATTCTGGAAAGAATGGAGAGTCAGGTAAATATGATACTATAGATTTAGTATAAATACCAATTTTTTTACCATCTACTTTTACATCCCCTTTAAAATCTTTAATGATTCCTGTTAAAATTTTGATCATAGTAGATTTACCACTTCCATTAGGACCAAGTAAACCAATAATTTTACCTTTAGGTAATGATAAATCTACAGCATTTAAAGCTTTAATGCTAGCATAGTTTTTTGTAATACCAGCTAGTTCAATAATGTTTTCCATTTTAGTTTTCACCTTTCATAATTTCTATAATTTGTTCTTTGTCAAACCCCATTTTTTTCATTTCACAAATGAATTCATTGACTTTAATATTAATGTAAGCAATTCTTTCAGTTGTTATTAACTCAGAATTATCACTAATATAGCGTCCGGTAGTTCGATTAGTATATACTATTCCCTGTCGTTCTAGTTCAGCCAATGCTTTTTGAACAGTATTAGGATTAACCCCAAGTGTTAAAGCTAGTTCACGAACACTCTCAACTTTTTGTGAAGGTACATACTCTTTTGTAACTATTTTTCTTTTGAATTCATCTACAATTTGTAGATATATAGGTATATTAGAATTAAAGTCCATATAACCTCCTAAGTTACTGTATTAAGTAACTAGTACAATAATATACTAGTACAGTAATGTTGTCAACACTTTATTTTAAATTTCTTTATATTCTTTTCTAATATGCTATAATTGACTTAATTCTAATAGTATGAGGTGATAATATGCGTAAAATTTTAACTAATCTAAAGAAAGCTGATCAAGATTTCAATCTAATTTCTTCTAATGATTATATTTGTGTTGGTATATCTGGTGGTAAGGATTCTATGGTACTTCTTGATGCTTTAACTACTTATCAAAGATATAGTTTAAATCCATTTAAACTAGTGGCTATTCATGTTAATTTAGGTTTTACTTCTAATGATAGTTTACTAAAACCGATAGAAGATTATTGTAATAGGATAGCTATCCCCTTCATTAATTATAAATCTGAAATATATGAAATATTAAAATTACATACTAATGATGATGGAACATTAAAATGTTCTTTATGTTCACAACTAAAGAAAGCTTGTATTATAGAAGCAGCTAAAAAAGAAGGATGCAACTGTGTAGCATTTGCTCATCATGGTGATGATGCTGTAGAAACGCTTATGATGAATGCTATAAATGGCGGACGAATCGCAACCTTTTCTCCTAAAATGTATTTAGATCGTAGTGAAATTAAATTTATTCGTCCATTAGTTTATTGTAGTGAACAACAAATTATCAGTGCACAAGCAAGTAGTACTAATGTAATACCTAGTATAGCTAGTGGCTGTCCTAATGATGGCAATACACAACGTGCTTCCATTAAAAATTTACTAAATAACTTATATGAACAATATCCAATGGCACAAACTAATTTTATTAATATGTTAAGTAATATAGAACAACTTAAATTATGGAAAAAAGATGATGAGTAAACTCACCATCTTTTTTATAATTTATAATAGATCTAGAGGATGAGATCTTTCCCTGTGTATACAGGTGGGTACTCTGTACATGTTTTTAGGATTCTTACTTAAAAGTAAGTATTCACACCAAAATGTAACATCCGAATTCCCTAATCTCTTCTTGTAGGAAAAATTTATATCCTCTAGACACTTATATTATATCATTAAAGTTTATAAAATATAACTATTGACATTTATTTCTAATTACTTTTATAACTTATTTTATATTTAGATGTAGTTCCTCTAATTGGATATCATCTACTTTTGAAGGTGCGTCAGACATTGGACATTTAGCATTAGCATTCTTAGGAAAAGCTATAACATCACGAATACTATCAGATTTAGTTAAAATCATAGCAACACGATCTAAACCAAAAGCTAACCCTCCATGAGGAGGAGTACCATACTTAAAAGCATCAATAAAGTAACCAAATTTAGTTCTTATAGCTTCATCACTTAAACCTAAAACTTCAAACATCTTTTGTTGCATATCCTGATCATGAATACGTAGAGAACCACCACCAATTTCATAACCATTAAGAACTATATCATATGCACAAGCCTTAACACTACCAGGATCACTATCAAGTTTATCTAATTCATCCTTACTTAGATTAGGTAAAGTAAAAGGATGGTGCATAGCATGGAAACGTTGATCCTCTTCACTATATTCTAATAATGGGAAATCAGTAACCCATAAGAAAGAAAAATCATCATTAGAATATAAATTTAATTCTTTTCCAAAGTAGCTTCTTAAAGCACCTAAAGCAGTACAAGCTATACTCCATTTATCACTAGTAATCATGATTAAATCACCATTAACTAAAGATAAGCGATCAATAACATTAGCTATTTCTTCTTCACTTAAGAACTTTAGAATACTACTAGTTAAAGTATTATCATCATATTTTAAAGTTACTAAACCCTTAGCACCATTCTTTTTAGCTAAGTCTACAAGTTTATCTACTTCTTTACGAGTTCTACTAGACTGATTATGAGCAACTAAAGCTTTAATAGCACCTTTAGAAATTATAACATCTTGAAATACTTTAAAATTAGAACTACTAAAGATATCTGTTACATCGTTAAGTTTCATATCAAAGCGATTATCAGGTTTATCACTACCATACATATTTAATGCATCATCATATGGTAACTTTAAGAAAGGAGTCTTAATATCTATGTTCTTAACATCCTTCATTACTTTTTTAAGCATACGTTCTACTAAATCACGTATTTCATCTTCACTTAAAAATGACATTTCCATATCTACTTGAGTAAAGTCTAATTGACGATCCGCTCTTAGATCTTCATCTCTAAAACAACGAGCAACTTGGTAATAACGTTCAAACCCAGAAACCATTAATAATTGTTTAAATAGTTGAGGAGATTGTGGTAATGCATAAAACTCACCTGGATGTACTCTTGAAGGAACTAAGTAATCACGTGCTCCTTCAGGACTAGATTTAGCTAATATAGGAGTTTCAATCTCTATAAAACCTTCATCATCAAGAAAACGACGCATAGTTCTAGTTATTTGTGCACGTTCAATTAATTTCTTTTGCATTACAGGTCTTCTTAAATCTAAATAACGATATTTAAGACGTGTATCTTCTAAAGCATCAGTTTCATCAGCAATAATAATCGGTGTTGTTTGAGCGGTATTTACAATATTTACTGTACTAACTTTAACTTCTATTTCACCAGTATCAAGTTTATCATTAGCTTCTTTACGTTTAATAACTTGACCTGTTACTTCAATAATATATTCATTACGTACATTAGTTATTTGTTCAGCAATTGTTTCATCAAAAACTAGTTGTGTAATTCCACATCTATCTCTAAGATCAATAAATACTAGAGAACCAAAGTTACGACGTTTTGATACCCAACCAACTAGTGTTACAGTTTCATTTAAATTTATTAGTGATAATTCACCATTAGTGTGTGTTCTATTCATATTAGTCTCCTATTCATTGCTATTGTGATCATGTTCACCACAAGTACAGTTTTCATTACCACAGTTACATGTGTGATCGTGTTCTTCAGTTTCACCAAAAATTTCATCCATAGTAGGTATAAGTTCTTCAAATTTTACTACGAATTGTTTTTGATCTTCAATTCTCTTTATAGTAATTGTTCCATTTTCAATATCCTTATCACCTATCATTATAGCAACAGTTGCTTTATAACGTTCAACACTCTTAAACTGTGCTTTAAACTTTCTATCCAAATAATCGGTCTCTGAGCGATACCCGTTAGCTCTAAGCTCATTTAACACCTTAAATGCATGTATATTAGCATTCTTACTTAAGCATAGTACATATGCATCCAAGTTGTTTTCTTCTGCTAATTCGATTTCTTCTCCTTCACAGGCTAATATTAATCGTTCAATTCCCATTGCCCATCCTATTCCTGAACAATCAGGTCCACCAAAGTATTCTACTAATCCATCATAGCGTCCTCCAGCAAAGATTGTACATTGTGATCCCATTGCACTATTTTCACTTACTACTTCAAATACTGTATGTGTATAATAATCTAGTCCACGTACTAGACGATCATCTATTTCATAAGGGATATCTAAAGCATCTAGTCCATCACATACTTGCTTAAAGTATGCTTTAGATTCTTCAAATAAGTAAACACACAATTAAGGTACAATATTCATAATAGGTTTATTTGCAACTGCTATACAGACTAATATTCTTAGTGGGTTTTGTATATAGCGTCTTTGACAATCTGGACACATATTACTTATTTCTTCTTTGAAATATTCTTTTAAGGCTTCTCTATAGTTAGCTCTTGATTCATCATCTCCTAATGTATTTAATAATACTTTAAGATCTTTTAAACCAATAGCTGCTACAAATGAATATCCTAATGATATGGCTTCTACATCTAGTAATGGATTTTTAGCTCCTATACATTCAATACCAAACTGATTAAACATTCTTAAACGTCCTTTTTGAGGGCTTTCATGTCTAAATTGTGGTCCTACATAATATAATTTAGCTGGTAGATCTGTATTACCATACATTTTATTTTCTACAAAGCTTCTTGCTACTCCAGCTGTTCCTTCAGGTCTTAGTGTTATGCTAGTACTTGAATTAGCTGGTATAAATGTATACATTTCTTTATTAACCATATCTGAAGAGTCATTACCTCTTTTAAATACTTCTGTGTGTTCAAATATAGGTGTTCTTATTTCTGTATAGTTATATACATAAGTAAACTGTTTTATTAGTTCTTCTATCTTATGCCATTTTGTTATTTCTTCTCCAAAAACGTCTTTTGTTCCTTTAGGAACTTGATAATTGTTCATATGTTTCTCCTTTTTCATAATAAAAGGCGTCCATCTAAGGACGCCTTAAGCGCGGTACCACCTTAGTTCATACGTTGTATGCACTTATTTCTAACGTGAAATTAACGGTCACTTTTATGTGACTTCTCGGAAGCGTCCCTAATATTTTTAGAATGAAAACTTTCACCAGTTTGTTTTCTCTCTACAATTCTTATTTTATTAGGCTCTTTGTCTTAGAATTTACTTTATTAGTATATCATTATAGAATGACTCTTTCAACTGATTTAACACTGTTAATTTTCTTTAAATTAGCTATTAGGCTTTTTAAATGTTCTGCATTTATAACTACTACTTCCATTTTAGTGGTAGCACTTAGTTTATCATCATTAACCATTGAGTCTACATGATTAAGTCCTGCTTTACATTGTGATACTACAGTTACTATATCACTTAATAGATAGTTTCTATCTGTTGAATGTATTTCTAGATTAGCTACATAATTCTTTTGTTCTATGTTTTCTTCCCAGAAAACATCTATTACTCTTTGTGTTTCATTTATAATATTTGGACAGTTAGTTCGATGTACTCTAACTCCATTTCCTTTTGATACATAGCCAATGATTTCATCTCCGGGTACTGGATTACAACAACTTGCTAATGATATCATCATTGAATCAATTCCTGGTATATATATTCCTGTTTTAGAATTAACTTTCTTTTTAGTTTCATTCTTTTGAAACATTTTAGTTACTTCATCATTATCTAGCGTAATACTGTTTTTATGTTTAGTTAATCTTTCTATAAGTGCTAGTGTTGGTAGTGCTTTAACTGACACAGCATACATTAGGTCTTGATAACTATTGTAGGTAAATGCTCCCATGATAGCTTCTATTTTTTTTATGTCTAGATAATCTGATGGTTCATAATTTCGTCTTCTTAAATCATCTGCTAGCATTTCTTCAGCTTTCTTTATGTCTTGGCTTCTTTTTTCAATTTCTTGTTTCATAAAGAATGACTTTATTTTGTTTCTTGCATGGGTAGATTTAACTATTTTCAACCAATCTTCACTTGGTCCTACTGATTGTTTACTAGTTTTAATGTTTACGACATCTCCTGTTTTTAGTTTAGTATTTAATGGTACTAGTACTCCATTAACATTAGCTCCTACAGTTTTATGTCCAATTTCAGTATGGATACGATATGCAAAATCTAAAGGTGTAGATCCGTTTGGTAATGCAATTACACGTCCTTTAGGTGACATTACATACACATTGGCTTCAAATATATCTTTAGTTAATAGATTCATATATTCCATTGCATCATCATTAATTTCACCACTCATTTTAGAGAAGTCTTTAAACCAATGTAGTTGTTGTTCTATTTCTTCTTGATGTACTTCACGTCCTTCAACTGCACCTTCTTTATAACGCCAGTGTGCAGCAATTCCTTGTTCAGCTATTTCATCCATCTTTTCAGTTCTTATTTGAACTTCAAAGATGTGACCTTCATCAGCTACAATAGTAGTATGTAATGATTGATACATATTAACTTTAGGCATAGCTATATAATCTTTAAATCTACCTGGTATTGGTCGATATGTAGCATGTATATACCCTAATGTTTCATAACATGATGGCTCATTATCTGTTACAATTCTTATTGCTAATAGATCTAGAATTTCTTCAAATCTTTTATTCTTAGTAATCATCTTCTTATATATACTATATAAATGTTTAGATCTTCCAAATATCCTATAAGGAATATTATGCTCATCAAGCAAAGTCTCCATATCTCTTATCATTTGTTGAACTTGTGCATCCCTTTGTGTTTTTCTAATTTCTACTAGGTGTGCTATTTCATAGTATTTTTCTGGTTCTAGATATTGAAAGCTTAGATCTTCTAATTCATTTTTTATTTCACTTATACCTAGTCGATGGGCTATTGGTGCATAAACTTCTAATGTTTCTGATGCTATTTTCTTTTGTTTTTCTGATGGCATGTATTGTAGAGTTCGCATATTATGTAGTCGATCTACTAATTTTATTAGTATTACTCTAACGTCTTTAGCCATTGCTATAAATATTTTACGGTGGTTTGCTGCTAAGTATTCTTTTTCATCACTGAATTCTAGATTACCTATTTTTGTTACACTTTCTACTAGGTTATATACTTCTTCTCCAAATTCATTAATAATATCGGCACTTGTACAGGTACAGTCTTCTATTACATCGTGTAATAGTCCTGCTGCTATAGTTTTAGGTCCTGTTCTCATTTGTGCTAATATATAGCCGACCTGTACAGCGTGAATCATATAAGGTTCACCACTTCTTCTTAATTGACCTTCATGAGCAGCGGCGGCGTAATGATAGGCTTTTTCTAAGAATTCAATATTTTCGTTTTTCTTCATATATTTTTTTACTTCTTTAAATAGCATTTCATGTGTTACAGTTGTTGTACTTACCATTCATTACACCTCCATTCTATATAATTTAATATAGTCTCAATTTTATCAATTTATAAGTTTAAACATTTTAGCTGTTTAGCTGTTTATCAATTTTGATTCATTTTAATCTTTTATAATTTCTTCTACCATTAAATTAATCTTCATATTACCTCTAAATTCATTAATACTTGCTTTTGCTAAGACTGTTACTTCATCTCCTTCAGCAAATTCTTCTTTACGATCTCCTTGATGGAAGTATAGTACTTCAATTCCTTCATCACTTACTAGTTTTAAATGAGCTCCATTACTTAATGTTAGTACTGATGCTACTTTTATAGTTACTAAAAATAAAGGTAATTTGAAGTCTTGTCCAAAGGGTCTTAGTGTTTTTAAACTATTAATTGAATCAAATGTTAATTCATCAGATTCTATTTTAATACAGTCTAATTTTGCTTCTGGTGGAGTTAGTGTTGCCATTTTAGTCTTAATGTATTTCTTTAATGGTGTTAAATCAGTTGCTTTTATAGCTATTCCTGCTGCTAATTCATGTCCACCATATGCTAATATATCATGATCATAGTCTTCAAAGAAATTTCTTAAATCTACTCCTTTTACACTACGTATACTTCCTTTTAATATATTTTTATTTCTAGTAAATACTGCTACTGGTTTATAATAATCATTACATAGACGTCCTGCTATTAATCCAATTAATCCTTCATGAAAATCAGCATCATATATTACTTGAAATGAATCATCATTACATTGTTTCTTTGCTGTAGTTAAAGTTCTTGTTGTTAAATTTTTACGGTATTCATTTAAATTTGTTATTTTAGTAGCATAAGCTTCTATATTTTCTTTATTTTGGTTAATTAAATACTTAGGTGTATTATTCGCTATTAGCTTATCGCTTAAACGTCCTGTTGAATTTAATTTAGGCACTATTTGAAAGGCTATCTTATCTTCGTCAATTTCTTTACGATCATTCATTAACATTTGTATAGGTAATGCTTTACCTTCATCTAATAGTTTAATTGCTTCTTTTACATAAGTTCTATTTTGATTAGTAATGCTTACTACATCAGCAATAGTTGCAATTCCTGCTAAAATTAAGTGTAGATCAGTTTCAGTTCCTAATATTTGAGCTACTAAGTATGCTAATCCTGCACCACATAAATTTTGTAGTTGTTCATCCAATATACTTGGGTGAAGTAGAATGTCACATTCTACTTCTTTCTCTATAGCATGATGATCAACTACAATAACACTAATGCCTAATGACTTAGCATAATTAATTGCTTCAAATGCTTTTACTCCATTATCTACACATACAATTGTAGTACATCTTTTAGAATTAGCTATATCTACAATTCTTGTGTTTAAACCATATCCATCAATAATACGATCAGGTATTTCAAAAGTAGTAAGCACACCAAAATTCTTAAGTGCATTATACATAATAGCAGTTGCACAAAAGCCATCACAGTCATAATCACCGCAAATAAGTACTCTTCTTTTTAAATCCTTTACTAATTTAAAGTGATCTAAAATTGATTTACACATTGGTAATTGCTTTACATCATATAATGGTACATCCTCCATTAATGCTTTAGCAGCTTCAATGCTTAAATTCTTACTTGCTAAAATTTTAGCAGCTAGCACATCTAAATTCAGTGCTGTTTGATAATCTTTAAAATTTGACGTATCTAATGTTTGATATTTCATATTGGCCTCTTTTCTTTTAATCTAATAAATCTTTAAAATCTTCAATATCCATCTTTGATCCTTCAATAATCGCTTTAGTTGAAAGATAGCTAATAACTTCATTTGCTTTTAAATGCAGAATATCATTAATAGCATCGTGTAAAGAAATTTCCTTAAGCCCGTTCCACTTATACTTAATTAGAGTTTCTTCTACCTGTTGGTACGTTAGTGATGAAAGTTCTTCGCGAATTAGCTTATTAGTTTTTAATGATATTGCACATTTAATGTTGGAATCATTTAATAATTCATTAGCATTCATAAAGATCTCCTTTCATACATATATATATTATAAAGCATTTAAAAGAAAAGTGGAACAAATATGAAAAAAACTATCATAAAATCGACATTATATTTAATAGTTATATCGTTTATTGCTAAAGTTCTATCTTTTATCGTTAGAATTATCTTAGCTCGCAGTTTAAGCAGTGATGCTATGGCTATTTATACACTAGCAAATCCTACCTTAGTTTTTATTATTACTCTAGCTCAAATGGGTATTCCTGCTGCTTTATCTAAAGTTATTGCTTCTACTTCTAATCATAAAAAAACATTACGTGCTACAGTTCTAATTTGTATTATAAATAACTTAGTTGTCGCTAGTTTTTATATAATTATGATTCCTTTTCTTTCTAATTTAGTTTTTCATAACACTAATATTAGAGATATTCTATATGCTATTTTGCCTTTAATTCCTTTAGTTACTATTTCTGGTTTACTAAAAGGATATCTTTTAGGGGTTCAAAAGCATATACGTGCTACCTCTTCGCAGTTATTTGAAGAGGTAGCACGTATAATATTCTTATTGTATATGTTTAGTAGTTTTAATAATTTGGATGCAAGAAGTATGGCAATTATAGCTACAATTAGTATCAGTGTAGGTGAACTTGCTAGCATAATTGCTATGATATTTAATTTAAAGTTTACTAAATTTATAGGTAGTTTTAGTTTAAATAGTTTATATAGTTTAAATGATGAATATAAAAATATACTTAGCGTTGCTATTCCAATGTGTACTTCAAGAATTATTGGTTCATTGACTTATTTTTTCGAACCAATAATTATGCTTAT
>JAVXTN010000011.1:0-14907 GCA_036642635.1 Erysipelotrichaceae bacterium | reverse complement strand
AGAATAAACATTATAGCTAAAAGGAATCATAATTTAAATATATAAATGAATTATTTATCTAATTCAATAGTCCAATTGAATTTATCTTCTAGATCTCCCCATTGGATACCAGTAAGATTATCATATAATTTTTGTGTTAATGAACCTGTTTTAAAATCATTGATGATTGCTATAGTACCTTTATAGTTTAATTCTCCTACTGGTGAAATTACAGCAGCAGTTCCAGTACCCCAAGCTTCTTCTAGTTTACCGTTCTTAGCAGCTTCCATTAAGAAATCAATCGTGAAGTGTTCTTCATGTACTGTATAACCCCAATCTTTTAATAAGGCTATACAAGAGTTTCTAGTAACTCCTGGAAGTACTGTTCCATCAATAGGTGCTGTATAAATTTCACCATCTACCTTAAACATTACATTCATAGTACCTACTTCTTCAACATATTTTCTTTCTACTCCATCAAGCCATAATACTTGAGTATAACCATTCTGTTCAGCTTTAACTTGAGCAGCAATAGAACAAGCATAGTTACCACCACATTTAGTGAAACCAGTACCACCTTTAGAAGCTCTAACATATTCATCTTCTACCCAAATTTTAACTGGATTAACTCCTTCTGGGTAGTAGTTACCTACAGGAGAACAAATAATAATAAACTTATATTTACTTGATGGATGAACACCAACAGCTGCCTCTGTAGCAAAACAGAAAGGTCTTAAATATAAAGAAGTACCTGGTTCTGTTGGAATCCAATCTTTTTCATATTCTACTATTGCTTTATTTGCTTCAACAAACATATCTGTAGGTATTTCAGCCATACATAATCTCTTATTTGAATTTTGGAATCTTATAGCATTCATTTCAGGTCTAAACATAAGAATTCTTCCATCCTTAGTTTTATAAGCTTTCATACCTTCAAATGTTTCTTGTGCATAATGTAAAACTAAAGTAGCAGGATCTAAACTTAAAGGTCCATAAGGTACAATTCTAGCATCATGCCATCCAATACCTTCTGTATAATCCATTACAAACATATGATCTGTAAAATGTTTACCAAACCCTAAATTTGATTGATCTGGTTTCTCTTTTAATTCTTTTGCTCTTTCAATTTTGATTTCCATAATTTTTCTCCTTATTTAATTTCCTTTATAATTGCATCACCCATTTGTGAACAAGATAATTTAGTTAGATTATCTCCCATTATATCTACTGTACGCATACCTGCATCTAATACTTTTTCTACTGCTTCTTCTATAGCTTTAGATTCTTCTTCCATATCAAATGAATACTTAAGCATCATAGCTGCTGATAATATAGTACCAATTGGATTAGCGATATTGCTACCAGCAATATCAGGTGCCGAACCATGTATTGGTTCGTACATTCCTCTAGTTCCCTCTCCTAGGGAACTAGAAGGAATTAATCCAATTGATCCTGTTATCATACTTGCTTCATCACTTAGTATATCTCCAAACATATTTTCTGTTACTACTACATCAAATTGTCCTGGGTTCTTTACTAATTGCATTGCTGTATTATCTACTAACATATCATTATATGTTACATCAGGATATTCTTCAGCAACTCTATGCATTACTTTTCTCCAAACTTTACTACTATCTAATACGTTTGCTTTATCTACACTTGTTACTTTATTTCTTCTTTTACGTGCAGTTTTAAATGCTATGTGTGCAACTCTTTCTATTTCATGTTCTGCATAGCTCATTGTATCTGTTCCTACGCTTTCTCCATTAATAGTTTCAGTAATATGTTTACCAAAGTATACTCCACCAATAAGTTCTCTTACCATTAATATATCTATACCATTAGCTACTATCTCCTCTTTTAATGGAGAAGCACTAGCTAACTGTTTAAATATCTTAGCTGGTCTTAAATTAGAATATAATCCCATAGCTTTTCTTATACCTAATAATGCTTTTTCAGGTCTTATAGCAGGATCTACATTATCCCATTTTGGACCTCCTACTGCTCCTAATAGTACACTGTCACAATTTAAACATTTATCTAATGTTTCTTGTGGTAATGATGTATTAAACTTATCTATTGCACAACCTCCAGCATCTACATATTCATATTTAAAAGTATGTTTATATTTAGTAGCTATACAATCTAAAACTTTAATTGCTTCTGTTACAATTTCAGGTCCTATTCCATCACCTTTAATTACTGTTATTTTCTTTTCCATAAAAACCTCCTTATTAAGTTTACGCTCTTTTTATGTGTTAATCAATTAAACTTGTACAAATTTTATTAATTGCATTTAAATATGCATTAATACTTGCTTCTATAATATCTGTACTCATTCCTCTACCTGTAATCTTTTGATCATTATAATGTACATTAACTGTTACATCTCCTAATGCATCTTCTCCTTCAGATACTGAATTAATAGCATAGTTATCTAAAGTAGCTTTAGTATTAGTAATCATATTAATAGCTTGGAATGCTGCATCTATAGGACCACTTCCTTTAGCTACCATTTCTATTTCTTCTTCACCCATAGCTAATTTAACTGTTGCTGTAGCTGAAATAACACTACCTGAATTAACTACAAAGCCAACTAATGAATATACTTCTTGTACTTCTAATTTATTACTAATACTTAATAGGGCTTCTATATCTTTATCATTTACTACTTTCTTTTTATCAGCTAATGATTTAAAGTCTATAAATGCTTTTTCTATTTCATTATCATTTAGATCATAACCTAAAGATATTAAACGATCTTTAAAGGCATGTTTACCACTATGTTTACCTAGTACCATTTTATTTTCTGGTATTCCTATAGTACATGGGGACATAATTTCATATGTTTCTTTTTTAGCTAACATTCCATGTTGGTGTATTCCTGATTCATGTGCGAATGCATTTGCTCCTATAATTGATTTATTTGGTGCGATAGGTACTCCTGTTATCGCTGATAGCATTTTAGCTGTTCTATATATTTGTTTAGTGTCTATATTACAGCTTTCATTATAGTAATCAGATCTTGTTGATATATTCATTACTATTTCTTCTAGAGAAGCATTTCCTGCTCTTTCTCCTATACCGTTTATAGTACATTCTGCTTGTGTTGCTCCTGCATGAATAGATGCTAAAGTATTTGCTACGGCTAAACCTAAATCATCATGACAGTGTACTGCTATATCTACATTATCTATTCCTTTAACATTTGTTTTAAGATAAGTTATTAAATCACTCATTTCTTCTGGTGTTGCATAACCTACTGTATCTGGTACATTTAATGTAGTTGCTCCTGCATTAATTGCTGCTTCATATGCTTTTACTAAGAATTCTTTATCACTTCTAGATGCATCTTCTGCTGAAAATTGGATATCTTCACAGTAAGATTTAGCTAATGCTACCATTTCACTTATTTTTGCTAATACTTGTTCTCTACTCATTTTAAGTTTATATTCCATGTGTAAATCACTAGTTGCTAAGAATACATGTATTCTTGGTTTCTTTGCTTCTTTAACTGCTTCCCAAGCTCTATCTATATCTCCTTTAGTAGCTCTTGCTAAGCTTGCTACTGTAGCATTAGTACATGTTTTTGCTATTGATTGAACTGCATTAAAATCATCAATAGAAGCAATAGCAAATCCTGCTTCAATTACATCTACACCTAATTTATCTAATTGCTTAGCCATTTCTAATTTTTCTTGTAAATTCATTGAGCATCCTGGAGATTGTTCTCCATCTCTTAATGTTGTATCAAATATTTTTACTCTTTTCATATTGTTCCTCCTCATCTAACATAATATAAAAAAACTCCATCTCTATTAAGAGACGAAGTTATTCCGCGGTACCACTCTAATTGATAATTTCTTATCCACTCATCAATATAATAAAATTATATTGCCCTGTATGATAACGGTTAGGAACCCGGTGTAAACTGCTAAAGGGTGAGATATAAATAAAGTTGTACTTCTTTTCACCAACCAGAAGTTCTCTACATCAACTTATACTTATTTATTCCTTATAACTGCATTTGTTATATTAGTTAGATTTTAGTTTATTTACACTCTAATGTCAAGTCTTTTCTACTAGTTTATATCTCATTCTCATTCAATTATGATAATGTCTTAATGTATCTACATGATTTATATACTAATGTTAGTTTATTCATTAAAATAATACTATAAACTTATATACTAAACACATATCTAATTATAAAAATAAAAACAGATCCTCTTCTTATATGATTAATTAGAGGTATCTGTTTTATTAAATTTATTGGTGTCCCCGATTGGACTCGAACCAACCACATTCCGCTTAGGAGGCGGACCCTCTATCCCGATGAGGTACGGAGACATAAAATTTCAACATTACAATTATATCATAATACTTAATGAATTCATCAACAATTATAGAATATTACTAAATTAGTAACCATAAAAGGCTCCCAAGTGATATAAATAATATTGTACTATATTTTTAATATGATATAATAAATTCAACTTACGAAAAGGAGTGAGAGAAATGAATATAGTTTTAATTGTTATTGTTGTTATTATTGTATTAATTCTTATTTGGGCTATTGGTGTTTACAACAGCTTCATGACCCTTAAGAATAAAATTGAAGAAGCCTTCTCTACTATGGATGTATATTTAAAGAAAAGATATGATTTAATTCCTAACTTAGTAGAAACTGTAAAAGGTTATGCTAAACATGAATCAGAAACTTTAGAAAATGTTATTAATGCTCGTAATAAAGCGGTTAATGCAACTAGTACATCTGAAAAGATTCAAGCAAATGCTCAAATATCAACTTTGATGCCTGCTATTAATGCTTTATCAGAGGCTTATCCAGATCTTAAAGCTAATGAAAACTTCTTAGCTTTACAAAAAGATTTATCTACTATTGAAGGTGAAATTACTAATGCTAGAAAGTACTACAATGCTGTTGTTAATAAATTTAACACTAATTGTGATATATTCCCTAGTGTAATTATTGCTAACATGATGCATTTAGAAAAAAGAGTTCTATTTGAAGTTTCAAATGAAACTGAAAGAGAAAACGTTCAAGTTAAATTTTAATTAATTAATAAATAAAAATGAAGCTACTGAGTAGCTTCATTTTTATTTTAATAATTTTAATGCACCTGTTGTTGGATCCATTACAAGTCCATGTACTTTAACATCCTTTGGTATTAGTGGGTGTTCAATTATTTGATTAGTAGTGTTTAATACTGATTCTTCTACATCATCAAATCCAGAAAGCCATTCTTTAAAATTAACTCCACAATAATCTAATAATTTAAGGCTTTCTTCACTAATATGTCGATTCTCCATTTTATCAATAAGAGCTTCTACATCAATATTTTGCATACCACAATCATAATGGCCAATAACTAGAACTTCATCTACACCTAATTCATATATAGCTACAATTAAGCTTTTCATTACACTACCAAATGGAGAACTAATAGTTCCTCCTGCATTTTTAATGATCTTTACATCACCATTTTTAACACCTAAAGCAGCTGGTAATAAATGAGTAAGTCTAGTATCCATACACGATAATATAGCAACCTTCTTTGTAGGATACTTAGTTGATATATAAGGTTTATATTCTTCATTGTCTACAAATTTTTTATTAAATTCTAATATCTCATCAATCATATAATACCTCCATAAGTAGTCTTTCTAAAGTAATTAATATTATAGCATAATATTAATTACTTTTTATATAATCTACTATCTCTTTAATATACTTTATATCTGTACAATCAAAGTTCTTACTATAATCTATTAGACCATCATCTTTCTTATTTAATTGTTTACTAATTACTTTCATAATTAGTTTTTCTTTGAAGCCTAACTGAGTATAATCAATACCACCTGGTAAATAGAATACACTATTAGTTTTGTTAATGTTTGGTGCATCCATTGCTTCTATAGTTTTATTTACTTCTAATTCATTATTAGCATTAATACCTACTAAATATATAGCTATCTTACCTTTAAATCTTCTTAGATCTTCTTTATATGGTTTTAATCCTTCTACATGTCCTGCGTATACTGCCTCTCCAAATATAACACTATCATAATTATTTAAATCTAGTGCAGTTAAACATGAAGCTGGTATTGCTTTACATTCTAATTCTTTAGCTATCATATCAGCATACTTCTTAGTAAATCCTGTTTTTGTTTTATATATAATAATTGTTTTCATATATACACCTCTCCTATATAAATTTATATTACCCCTATGCCCTTGTCAAGAATTTTTCTTGTAGTGCTTAATTTTTAAATGGTGTGCTCGACGGGACTTGAACCCACAACCTTTTGAATCGGAATCAAATGCTCTATCCAATTGAGCTACGAACACATTACAACTATTATTACATATTGTAGTAATATTTTAAAGATATATTTATTGAGTTGTTAGTTTATTTATTTTTTATAGTTCCTAAAAGTTTTATTTATGAATACGCATCATTATCAGTTTTATGGGCTTTCTTTAAGGTTTTGTTAGTTTATAACTCCATTATTGTTAATTTTTACCAAAAATTTTCCCCTCTTACCGCGTATCATGTTATAATTTAGAATAGATGGAGGAAGATTATGAAAAATTTAAAAAAGATATTATGTGGACTGCTAATAAGTAGTTTATTAATTATAAGCAATATTAATGTAAATGCAGAAAGTGATGATAGTAATTATGATTACATTATAAATAATTGCGATGTTTCAATTGAAGTAAAAAAGAATGGATTAATAAATATAACTGAGATTATGGATGTAAGATTTATAGAAAGTAAACATGGGATTTATCGTGATATTCCAGCATATTATTCAATGAATTGGAAAGAAGATAAACAATCAAAGCGAATAGAATATTATTGGCCAGTTACTGATATAAAAGTAAGTGAAAAACATGAATTAATAATAGACAATCAAAAAGTAAGAATTAAAATAGGTGAAGCAAATAAAAAAATTAGAGGGCTTAAACAATATACTATAAGTTATACACTTAATTCAAGTGATTTAGGTATAGATAAACAAATGCTATTTCTAAATTTAGTTGGAGGCTTTACAACTAAAATAAAACACGCTAACTATAAAATTAAATTTGAAGATGATATAGCAAAATATGTAGATTCTGCTACAATGAAATTATCAACTGAAAGTAAAGACAATGGATATAAATACGATGCTATAACCAAAACAATAAGTGGAAGCGTAGATAATATTATGCCTTATAAATACGCAACATTTCGTATAGATTTAGCCAATGATTATTTCAATTATAATTCTTCAGGAGAAATCCTTAATTTAAAAGATTACTCTTTATATGTATTTGTTGGATCAATCATTATATTAGCAATCATCATTTTATTTTTCTTCAAATTTGGTAAAGATGATCCTGTTACACCAATAGTAATGTTTGAAGCACCAAAAGATCTTGATTCTACTGGAGTAGGATTCGTATTAAATGGAACTTTAGGAAATAAAGATATAACTTCATTATTTATATATTGGGCAAACAAAGGTATATTAAAAATTGAAGAACCAGAAGATAATAGTAAAGAAGAAGATATAAAATTAATAAAAACTAAAGAATTAGACGAAGATGCAGTAAAGTATCAACATGCATTGTTTAATGCTCTATTTAATGATAGAGAAGAGGTAACATTAAAGGAACTTAAGGAAGAAGATTTCGGTTTAAAAATTAGAGATATTAAGCAAGAAATAAAGAGTTATTTCTTTAGAAAAGAAAATAGAATATTTAGAGGACCTTCTAATGAAATACAAGTTTTATCATTTATATTATCATTATCTATTCCTATTTGTGCTGTATTTATAGCTATATTCTATTCTACTAGTAATCCAACATCTTCATTATTTGCAGGAGTTGGAATTTCAGCAATCTTCTTACTATTATTCTTATTTCTATCATATGCAAACAAGAACAAATATTTTATTGAATATAACTTTAAAGTTCTATTTTGTTTATTAATAACTTTCAATATTATTATATTATCAATGCAATATTTTTAACGCATATTTAGTGTGTAGTGCTTGTATTGGATTAGTTTGTGGATTAATATCATCATTTATGGATAAACGTACTCCTAAAGGAGCTGACTGGTTAAACCAAGTTCTAGGATTAAAAGAATTCATCCAATTAGCTGAAAAAGATCGTTTAGAACTGTTAGTAGAAGATAATCCTTCTGCTTTCTATAGTATACTTCCTTATGCCTATGTATTAGGAGTAAGTGATGTGTGGGCTACGAAATTTGAAGACATAGCCATTCCACAGCCTGATTGGTATAGTGGAAAGTCTAGTGCTACATTTAATTCTTTTATATTCATGTATTCATTAAATAGCACTTTAATCAGTTTAAACGAAACTGCTCATTATATACCTGAACCATCTAATAGTGGTAGCGGTGGATTCGGCGGCGGCGGATTCGGCGGCGGCGGTGGCGGTGGATTCGGTGGTGGAGGTGGTGGAAGTTGGTAAGTCTCCTTCCTACCCCTTATACACTATAACTGTTATATTAGTTTTTTATGTATTCTAATAAAAATTATTAGGAATACACGTCAGTAACAGTTTATCCCCCAAATATTAAGGTTTAGTGAATTTAAAACTTAATAGTAGTCAAAATTTACCACTAACTTCCAAATTTTTTACCCTCCCCACGTGTATTATGATATAATCTAGAAGTGATGGAGGTACATTATGAAGAAACTTAAAAAGATATTATGTTTGCTGCTAGTTAGTAGTTTATTAATTATAAACAATATTGATGTAAAGGCAGCAAATAAAGAAAGAGATTATGATTACAAAATAGAAAACTGTAATGTTTCAATTGAAGTAAAAAAGAATGGATTAATAGAAGTAACAGAAGTTATGGATATAAATGCATTAACAAGTAAACACGGAATTTATCGAGACATTCCAACAATATATACTATGGATTGGAGTAACGATAAAAAAACAATGCCAACTAAATACAAGTGGCCAGTAACCAATATTGACGTTAACGAAAACTATGAAATATTAAAAGAACATCAATATACAAGATTAAAAATCGGTGATGAATATGAGTCATTTAGAGGAAGAAAACAATACAAAATAAGTTATACAATAAATTCAAGTGATTTAGGTATAGATAAACAAATGCTATATTTAAATCTTATAGGAGGCTTTACAACAGATGTTGAAAAAGCTAGCTATACAATTAAATTTGAAGAAGACATAGCTAAATATGTAGAATCTACAAAGATGCTATTAGCATCAAATGGTATAGACAAAGGATTTGTATATGATGCAAAAAATAAAACTATAAGTGGAAGCGTAGAAAATATAGAAGCATTTGAATACGCTACAATTCAAGTAGATTTAGGAAATGACTATTTTAAATATGATTCTTCTGGATCTATAATTAATGGAAAAGATTTCTCAATGATAGCACTTATTGGAGCAATCATTACACTAGGAATAATCATATTATTATTTAATAAGTTCGGAAAAGACGAACCAGTTACACCAATAGTAATGTTTGAAGCACCAAAAGATCTTGATTCAGCAGGAGTTGGATTTGTAATAGATGGATCTATAGATAATAAAGATATTACTTCATTATTTATATATTGGGCAAATAAAGGACTATTAAGAATTGTAGAACAAGAAGACAATAAAAAAGATGAAAATATAGAATTAGTTAAAACTAAAGAATTAGAAACTGAAGCACCAAAGTATCAAAAAACATTATTTAACGCTCTATTTAACGGTAGAGATTCAGTAACATTAAAGCAACTTAAGGAAGAGAACTTTGGAACTAAAATAGCAGATACCATGAAACATATGACAAGTTATTTTAAAACAAATGAAAATAGAGTATATAATGGAACATCTAACGGTATACAATTTTTATCATTTGTATTATCTATATTCTGTCCAGCTGGCGCTGTAGCTACTGCTATGTTCTACTATTCTGGAGATTTAGCTTTCACAATAGTTAGTGGTGTATCTTCAATGGTTGCATTCATATTTGGTTTCTTAGCACTATTATTTGTAAGTAAAAAGAAATATGCATTAAAATTAAACTTTAAAGTTTTATATGGATTTTCACTACTATTTAATATTATGTTTATAGCAATAGCATCATTAGTATTCTATAAATGCTATTTACTTAATATATATTTAGTTGCTAGTGTTTGTATAGGATTAGCTTGTGGAGTATTAACATCATTTATCGATAAACGTACTCCTAAAGGGGCTGAATGGTTAAACCAAGTAACAGGTTTAAAAGATTTTATCCAATTAGCTGAAAAAGATCGTTTAGAAATGTTAGTTAAAGATAATCCTTCTGCTTTCTACAATATACTTCCTTATGCCTATGTATTAGGAGTAAGTGATGTATGGGCTAAGAAATTTGAAGATATAGCTATTGTTCAACCAGACTGGTACAGTGGTTATTCTGATTCTACATTTAATACTTATATATTTATGCATTCATTTAATAACACTATGAGTAGTTTAAGTAACACTTCTTCTTATTTACCAGAACCATCTAGTAGTGGTAGTGGTGGATTCAGTGGAGGCGGTGGCTTCTCTGGTGGAGGATTCGGTGGAGGTGGAGGTGGAAGCTGGTAAGTTTCCTACTTCACTACAAATAAAAAATAAAACCCCTTAATTGGGGTTTTATTTTTCTAATATAGCTACACAAGTAGGTTTATAACTAGGTACTTCTTTTATAAGTTTATCTATTAAATAATTATTTAAAGTATATATAGATACACAGTTACTAAATTGATTAGCGATTATAATTTTATTATCTACTACTTGGAAATCACGTGGTCCTTTAGTAGGTAGTTTAAACATCTGTTTAAGTATTAAATCATCTATAGTAATCTCATATATAGCAATAGTATCTTCTCCACGATTACTAACATATAAATAATTTTCATCTTCTGATAATCTTATAGCAGCTGAACTACTTTCAATTTCAGTATCAGTAGTAGCATTACACATTAGCTTTAGATTATTATTAATATCTAATCTATATATATCATTACTACATTCACATATGATATACATATTATTAGTTTTATGATGTAATACTGCATGTCTAGGTCCACTACCTTTAGGGAAAATTATATCTTTATCTAATATTTTATGATTAGCAAATATATGAATTTTATCACTTCCTAAAAAGAAACAATAGTATAAACAATCTCTAAATATAATAAAATGACACTTACCACCATGTTCATATATTTGGTTTTGTATTTCAAAATTACTATCATATATAGTTAATGTTCCCTCATGATAATTACAGGTATATATTTCATTATTAATTAATGTTATATAACAAGGAGCTACTGATTGATGTAGATTACCTCCTGCTTTAACTAAGAGTTCTCCATCATATATATATTTATTAAAACCAGCTCTTTGTCCCTCTTTTGTAACACAATATACTTCATTTTTATTAACACATAAATAACTAGGATTACCAACAATCGCTACTGTTGATTTTTCATAATCTAAATTACTATCTATTAAAGCTATACCTCCTAGTTTTGAACTAGTATAGCCTCCCACTAATATTTTCATTAATTACTCCTTTCTATTCTACTGATTTTAATGATTCAACCATTGGAATATTCTTTAATTTCTTATACATTATTAAATTTACAAAGCATGAGAATGCTAGAGTAATTAATACTGCTAGTATAAATGATAGAGGTGCTATATTTCTTCCAAACATAACATCATCTAGTTCAGCTAAAGACATTACCATTACATGTAGTCCTATACCTAACATTAGTCCTACAAAGGCTCCTATAAAGGTTAATACTATGTTTTCTCTATATACATAACTACTTACTTCTTTATCATAGAATCCTAATACTTTAATAGTTGCTATTTCTCTTAATCTTTCAGATATATTAACATTAGTTAAATTATATAGTACTACTATTGCTAGTAAACCAGCACTTATAATTAATACTACTACTATTATATCTAGACTTGATATAGTACTATTGAATGTTTCTGCTACACCTGAATAATTAATTGTTGAATGTACATTATCATTTGTTAATAAGGTTTGTGTTAACTTAGCTTCATTATCACTACTTGGTTCTTTTAATGTCATCCACATAGTGTTATTATTTGCTGTTTGTCCAAAGTTTAATTTATAATAACTTTCACTCATATACATATAGTGTCCTACATAGTTTTCACATATATCACTTATAGTTACTTCTACTTCTTTATTTCCTGTTTCATCTATTTTAATTTTATCACCAATTGATAGATCTGCTTTCTTTGCTAGTTTTTCACTTATAATTACTCCATCGTTGCTTATTTTTAGTTCTTCTTTATTTTGTCTATGTTTAAGGTTTAAGAATTCATTTAGTTTAGTTGGTTCAGATGGTACAACTATAGACGTATTGTATTCTTTATCATTTATGCTTACGATTCCACTTGATTCATAGGCTTGTGTTATTGCTTTAATTTGTTCATTAGTTTTAAATATATTTACTGTTTCTTCTTTAGCTTTAATGCTTGTTGATTCGTTATATTTTGCACTTACATCATATACTTGGATTTCACCGTATTGTTTCTTAGCTATATCTCCAATAGAATCTCTTATTCCAAAACCGGTTAATAGTAGGGCTGTACATCCTGCTATACCTATTATTGTCATAAAGAATCTTTTCTTATATCTAAATATATTTCTAGCTGTTACTTTTTGAGTAAAGCCAAAGTGTTTCCATATAAATGTTACTCTTTCTAATAGTATTTTCTTTCCCATTTTAGGGGCTTTTGGTCTCATTAATAATGCAGGTGTTTCTACTAGTTCTGAATAACTTGCTGCTAGTGCTGCTGCACAGGTAATACCTACTGCAAAGACTGTAGCTATAACTACTAATTGCCATTCAAATACTAGTTTAACTTTTGGTAATGCATACATTATGGCCCATGCATCATAAATAACGGTTGGGAAGACTACCATACCGATAGCTGCACCAATAAATGATCCTAATAAGGATGCTACTGCTGCATAAATTATATATTTACTTGCTATCGCTATTTTAGAGTATCCTAGTGCTTTTAATGTTCCTATCTCACTTCTTTGTTCATCTACCATTCTTGTCATTGTAGTTAAACATACAAGTGCTGCCACTAGGAAAAAGAAGAGAGGAAATACTTTAGCTATTGCATCCATACGATCTGCTGCTGCCCCGTATTCCCTATAACTATAGTGTGAATTCCTATCTAATACATACCACTCAGCATTCTCAATCTTTGCTACTTCTTCTTTACTTTTATTTACTTTATCTTGTGCTATCGTTAGTTCTTTAGCACCATTTTCTTTTTCTTTATTAAATTCTAAAGTTCCTGTCTCAATATCTTTTTTAGCTTCTATTAGTTTCTTATCAGCTGTTTCTATTTCTACTTTACCTTTAGTTATTCCTGCTTTTAATGCTTGTTTACCTGCGTTTAATTCTACTTCTCCTTGGTCTAATGTTGCTTTTGCTTGTTCGATTGCTACTTTACCTTGGCTTAATCCTGTATTAATATTTGCTTTTTTTGCTTCAGCTGTACTTATCCCTTTATTAATTTGGTCTAATCCTGCTTGTGCAGTTACTAATTGTTTTTGTAGTGCTTGTTTTTGTACAAGATCACTTGTCCCTGCTATTGCTTGCTTAATTTGTTCAATACTAGCTGTCGTACTTTTTTGTTTACTATATAAATCATTTAAACTTGTTTCTATTTGTACTAGTCCTGCTTTTGCACTAGCTACTTGTTCATTATAATCTTTTAATGCTATAGCATACTTAGCTTTACCTTCTTCTAATTCTTTTTGTGCTAAAGCTAAATTAGCATTCCCTTCCTTCTCCTTAACTTCTATATCTTTTTTAGCTACTTCTAATTTAGCTATACCTTCTTCATATTCACTTTTCCCTTGTTTCAATTTATTTTCTGCTTTTAGTATTTCTTCATCATATTTCTTCTTATTAGTATCTATTAATATTTGTGCATCATCTATCTTTTTTAATGCTTCATTCTTTACTGTATCTGTTCTTCTTTTTGCTTGTGTTATCCCTAAAGTTTTAAGTCTCTCTGTTACTGGATTTATTATATCAAAGTATTCATCACTATATGAATTTAATTCTTTAGATCCTTTAATACTTATCATTGCTTCCGTATATATATCATTTTTATAATTACTTTCAGGTATGATAATGAAGGAATCAATTGTCCCTGATCCTATTTCACTACTTCCTTTTGAGAAGCTTAAATAGTATGGTACATTACCACTTCCTACTATTGTATATTCTGTTGTTTTTAATGTATCATTTATATCAGTATCGTTTCCACTTGTTAGTGTTATCTTATCTCCTACTTTATATTTTTGATGATTAATTCTTGGTGCTTCTATTATACATTCATTTTCTTTTTCTGGTAGTCTTCCTTCACTTAATACTATTTGATTGAAGTATTCTTTATTATCATTTTTTGTATTAGAAAAGTCTTGTCCCATTACTTTTAGAACAATTTCTCTACTGTCGAATAGTGTTAATGCATCCATTGAATGTGTTGCTTTAATTGCTTCTATTCCTTCTATTTTCTTTATTTCTTCTACATCTTCATTTGTTAATCCTAGTGTTGACATTAATTTAATGTCCATTAGATTTGTTTCATCATAATAATTGTCTGCGGTTTCCTTCATTGCTGGTGCACTTGCTTTTACTCCTGCAAAGAAGGCTACTCCAATCGCTACAATTAATAGTATTGATATAAACCTACCTAATGATTTATGCATTTCTCTTCTTAAGTCTTTAAATAATGTTTTTTTCATTTTACCACTCTATTTGTTGAACTGGAGTAGGTGTTTCATTTATTTTGATTGCGTG
>JAVXTN010000010.1:0-14967 GCA_036642635.1 Erysipelotrichaceae bacterium | reverse complement strand
GAATTTTATAACGAATGTTTAATTAATCATAATAATATAAAGATAAAAGAAGTAATAGATTTCTTTGAATGGTATGTATTTAATCATTTTAAAGATGAAGAAGAAGTAATGAAGGAAGTAGCATATCCATATTATAAAGAACATAAGATGGACCATGATTATTTATTAGGACATGTTATAGAACAAAACAATACATTAATGAAGAAAGAAACTAGTGACGAACAATGTTTAATTATTAATGATATGTTTAATACTATATTAGAACATACTAATGAGTTTGATCAAAAACTAGCTAGTTTTATTCAGGATGATACAGATGAGAATAGAAATACAATGTATATAACTGACAAACTAACTCATTTGCCGATAAGAAAAGAGTTAACAAGATTTATAAAAGAAAATACTAAAAGTAATTATTGTATATTAATATTTCATATAGAGAATCTAGGAAGTATAAATGATTACTTAGGACAGAATGCTTTAAATATAGCTATATTAGTATTAGCTAAAATATTAGAAAAGAAGAATTCTATATTTTTAGCACATTATGAGAATAATGATTTTTGTATGATTATAAATACACAAGAAAAGAAACAGGTAATTAAGTTGTGTGAATCTATTATAGATGAGATAGAATCATATTATCATGGTCAAAAAGATTCTTTGCCAATTAATATTAAGATAGGAATAGTTAATGCTACACCAAAGACTGATAAGAATAACTTTATTAATGCACAGAAAGCAATAAGACATATTAAGAATACTGATTATCATTATGCATTTTATAATGAACAAATTAATGAAGCGATAGAAAAAGATAAAAAGATGTTAGAACTTATGCAACCACATAATTTAGAAGAACATGTTATAGTAATGTATCAACCAGTAGTAGCTTTGAATAATACTAAAACTTATTATTTTGAGTGTTTAGCTAGATTAAAAGATTTTGATAGTAATTTAATATCACCTAATGAATTTATACCTATAGCTGAAGAAAATCATTTAATGAAAGATTTAGGATATGTAATATTTGATAAAAGTTTAAGGATGCTAGATAAGTGTCGTAATGGAGCGGTTAATATAGCTGTTAATATATCCTTAGAACAATTTAAGGATCCTGATTTCTTTGAACGTTTAGATGAATTATATAAGAATAATAATATTGATGAATCTATAGCTAATAGAATTACTTATGAGATAACAGAAACAATCTTAGCACAAGGGGAATTTGCTAGTTTAAAAATAGAACAACTAAAGAAGAGGGGTGCTAAGATTGAAATTGATGATTTTGGAAGTGGTTATTCTTCTTTTGATTATTTATATAAGTTTGATATAGATGGAGTAAAGATTGATAAAGCTATTATGGATAATATATGTGATAATTATAAAGCTCAAATAGTTATGAAAAGTATTATTAATATGATACATTCTTTACATTTAGAAGCTATAGCTGAAGGAGTAGAAAATGAATATCAATATAGGTTTGCTCAAAAAGAAAAAGTAGATTATATACAGGGATTCTTCTTTAGTAAAGCTATGGATGAAAGTTCTATTTTAAATAATATTAATTATATGAAAAAGACAATATAGAATTTATATGTCTTTTTTTTACATTTTATTTTGAAGTTGACATTGTACTTATTATGGTGCTATTATAATATCGTTGTGAAAATATAGGAGAACAATATGAAAAAGAAAAAAGAATTAGGTTACAAACTAGTAGTTGGAGCTGCTAGTCTAGTTTTAGCAGTAGGTTGTTTAGGAGGATGTTCTAAATCAGAAGATAATCCTGAATCAAAAGACAAAGCAAAGACAGAAGAGAAAGGACAAGAAAAAGGTAGTTATATTAAGGACAGTAGATATAAATTATATTGCCAGGGAGGTATATACTCTAATGGTGTGAATCACAATTTTCCGGAAGGTCCAAGATATAATTGCCTAAACGGTGGTCATAATAATTCAGTAAAAGTTCAATTTACATCTGAAGTTGATGAAGAACTTCATATCAGCTTTAACACTCAGAACTTTATCATTGGATATCAGGATAAAAATTATTCTATAGATTATGAAGACCGTAAAGATTTGTCTAAGTTAAAAATTAATGAAATTGACGCCCTGTTTCATTCAGACGAAGCATATGTTAGTTATAGACTAGTTGGTGACTATATACATATAATGGATAGTACGGTGTTAGCAGATAGAGAAAACATTAAATGGACAACAACACAAGCGAAAGAAACTGAAATGCTTGGTGAAATTGAAGCGTTAGAATTTTCAGGGAATGTTGTAGAAACAGACAAAAACGAAACAGTAACCTATCATTACGTTGGATATAGTTTCTTTTTAGATGAAGAACCTTATCAGGTAGTAAGTTTCTGCGAAGATTATAAAATTACTATAGATGGTAAGGAACCGGAAAGAGAAATATTAGATTCCAAATCAGTTAATGATACATTAGCACGTTCTAAGATGGCTTTAAGAGAAATCGTAAAGCATACACCAAATATAAAGGGAGAAAAATAGTTGTAAGCTATTTACTATGATGTTAATGGAAGATTGTTATTATAAAAGTAAATAATAGTATTCTATTATGAAAAAAATGTGTTATAATAACAGTAATATATAGGAGGTAACTATATGGGAATAAGCGAACAAATTAAAAAATTTATCACACCATTAGATGGAGACGATGAAGTCCTAGAATTTGATGTTGATGAAGCGACACCAGTTAGTGAGTATGAACATGCTAAAACTAAAGGTGTAAACAAAGTTCCAACTGATACAAAGATGGTTTTGTTTGAACCCCGCTCATTTGATGAAGCAGAAGAAGTTGCTAAAAGATTAAAAGAAAATCGTGCAGTTGTTGTGAATCTACATAAGCTACAAAGAGATTATGCACAACGTACTATAGATTTTCTAACAGGAGTTGTATTTGCTCTCGATGGAAGTATTCAAAAAATAGGTCATAATGTTATATTATGTACTCCAAGAACAATTGGTGTACATGGTGAAATATCATTAGAAGCTGAAGAAGAATAATTCATCAATAAATGCAAGATTATAAAGACTTGAAGGCGAGAATATACGATTGGATAGAACGAGCTAATCGAACCTGTTCAATCGTATATACGCCTTTTCTGGTTGCACAAGAAGTTGAAGAACTTATTAGGTGCGCAGGTAAACAGGTTCAATTAGAATTTGATGGTGGCTGTTTAAATGCTAATATGAAGATTGTAGCAATAGTACCAGAATACACTAATGATCAAGTAAACTTTCCAATAGTTAAGTTACATACTAGATTTGCAATTAATTATACTGAAATTAATCATCGTGATGTATTAGGAGCGATTATGAATTCAGGAATAAAAAGAGAACATCTAGGAGATATTATTGTTGAAGACAATAATATCTATGTGATAGCTAAGGACAGTGTAGCTGAATACATTATGAATAATGTTACTAAAATTAAACGTACAACAGTTAAGTTTAAAACTTATGAACAGACAATTACTAATATTGAACGCATTGAATACATGCAGAAAATTGTTAGTAGTTATCGACTAGATGTAATAGTTGCTAGTATTACTAGTAGTTCTAGGAAGGAAGCTAATGAGTTAATTATTAGTGGACTAGTTAAAGTAGAACATCAAGTAAATCAACAAACAACAACATTACTAAAAGAAGGCTGTAGTATATCAATTAGAGGCTATGGAAGATTTATATTAGGGGCAGAAAAGGCGTTAAGCAAGAAAAGTAATTATATTATTGAAATAGGTAAGTATTGTTAGCTGGAGGTGATAGTGTGGTTAATAAAAATTTCGATGTAATGCGAAATGGCTATAATCGCTATCAGGTAGACGATTATGTTGAGCATCTAGCAATAGAGAAAGAACGCTTAGAAATACAGTTGGAAAAAGTAAGAAAAGAATTAGTACAACAAAAGAAAAGTTATGATGAAATTTATATAAAATATAAAGAGATTCAAAACGATTTAAGCATTAAAGAAAATGCAGCCGAAGGAATGTCAAGAATGGCATTAAGAGAAGCTAACTTAGTAATAGATACAGCTAATAGTAATGCTGATCTAATAGTTAAAGAAGCATTAGTTAATGCTAAAACTATCTTAAATGATTTATTGAATGTTATAGAAGAAGATAAAGACATTGAAGTTAGTGATGAAAATAAAAAACAGATTGAAAATCTATTGCTAGCAATAGATAAATAAACAAATACTAAGAACAAGAAAACCAATTAATAAAACTTGCAGAGACCTAGTGGATGGTGTGAACTAGGAGTGGAGTTAATATGGTTATCACTTGGGAGTAGAGCTCTTGAAGAGATGTAAAGAGACTTCGCAGATCAGGCGTTATTGATGAGTGCATATTTGATGAAAATATGAACTAAGGTGGTACCGCGTATTAACGTCCTTAGACAGGACGTTTTTTTTATTTTAAGGAGGATTTGAAATGGAATATAAAGACACACTATTAATGCCAAAAACAGAATTTGAAATGAGAGGAAAGCTACCAACAAAAGAACCTCTAATTCAAGAAAGATGGAAAGAAATGGACATCTATGAACAAATGCTAGCTAAAAGAGATGGAGCAGAAAGCTTTGTTTTACATGATGGTCCACCATATGCAAATGGAGATATTCATACAGGACATGCTTTAAATAAAATATTAAAGGATGTTATAAATAGATCTAAGTTTATGATGGGCTATAAAGTACCATATATACCAGGATGGGATACACATGGATTACCAATCGAAACAGCTATTCAAAAACTAGGTCACAATCGTAAAACCATGGAGATTGCTGAATTTAGAAAGCTATGCTATGATTACGCATTAAAACAAGTAGCAATTCAAAAAGAAGGCTTTTTATCACTAGGCTGTGTGGGTGATTATGATCACCCATATATAACTTTACAAAAAGACTTTGAATATCACCAAATACAAGTATTTGGTAAGATGGCAATGGATGGACTAATTTATAAAGGATTAAAACCAGTATATTGGAGTCCATCAAGTGAATCTGCTCTAGCAGAAGCAGAAGTAGAATATCATGATGTTAAATCACCAACAATTTATGTTAAATTTAAAGTTAAAGATGGATTAGGCATATTAGAAGGTGATGAATCATTTGTAATATGGACTACTACACCTTGGACAATACCAGCTAATCTAGCTATATGTTTAAATCCTAGATTTACTTATGCAGTTGTTAATTCAGAAAAAGGAAAATTAATTTGTCTAGAAGAAATGGTAGACGATTTATGGGAAAAATTTGGATTAGAAACTAAAGAAGTAATCAAAACCTTTAAAGGTAAAGAATTAGAAATGATAAAATGTACACACCCATTATATGAAGATCGTGAATCTTTAGTTATATTAGGTGATCATGTTACTGCTGATGCAGGAACTGGTTGTGTTCATACAGCACCTGGATTTGGTGTAGATGACTTTAATGTAGGAATGAAATATGGATTACCAGCTTACTGTAATGTTGATGAAAAAGGAATACTAACAGAAGACAGTGGAGAATTACTAGCAGGACAATACGTAGATGATGCTAATAAAACAGTTGGAGTTAAATTAGAAGAACTAGGAGCTTTATTAAAGCTAGAGTTTATTACCCATTCATATCCACATGACTGGCGTACTAAGAAACCAATTATATATCGTGCAACTACACAATGGTTTGCAAGTATTGAAAAAATTAGACAACCATTATTAGATGAAATTAATAAAGTAGATTGGATCCCAGCATGGGGTGAAACAAGATTATTTAATATGATTAGAGACCGTGGTGACTGGTGTATTTCACGTCAACGTGCATGGGGAGTTCCAATTCCTATTATTTATGCTGAAGATGATACTCCAATTATGGACCAAGCTATCTTCGATCATGTAGCTAATTTAGTAAAAGAATTTGGAAGCAATGTTTGGTTTGAACGCAGTGTAGAAGAACTATTACCAGAAGGCTATACACATCCAGGATCTCCAAATAACATATTCCGTAAAGAAACAGATACAATGGATGTCTGGTTTGATTCAGGAAGTTCTCATACAGGTGCTATGATGGACCGAGGACTTAGTTATCCAGCAGATTTATACTTCGAAGGAAGTGACCAATATAGAGGTTGGTTTAACTCTAGTTTAATTATTGGTACAGCAATGTATGGTAAAGCACCATATAAACAAGTACTATCACACGGATTCGTAATGGATGGTAAAGGACAAAAAATGAGTAAATCATTAGGAAATACTATAAGTCCTAAAAAGATGTCTAAACAATATGGTTCAGATATATTAAGATTATGGGCAGCTAGTATTGATTATCAACAAGACTGTCGTATTAGTGATGATATACTAAAACAATGCTCTGAAGGATACCGTAAAGTACGTAATACATTTAGATTCTGTATGGCAAACCTTTCTGAAGAAGACTTTACTAAAGCAGATATAGTACCAACTAAAAACCTAACATTATTAGATAAACACATGATGATACTATTAAAAGATACTATATTCAGTGTTGAAAAAGCTTATAATGAATATCGATTTGCTGATGTAGTAAGTTGCTTAAGCAATTTAATGACTAACCAATGTTCAGCATACTACTTAGATTTCACTAAAGATATTCTATATATAGAAAAGAAAGATTCTTTAAGAAGAAGACAAGTACAAACTGTGTTATATCACTATGTTGATGTATTATGTAAATTATGGGCACCAATACTAGTTCATACATGTGAAGAAATCAATGATTTCTTCCATGCTGTACCTGATTCAATTCACTTATCTACATTCCCTTCATTAGAAGATGTTGAGAACAGTGAACAAATCAAGAAAGATATGGCTCGTTTAAACTTAATTAGAACAGATATATTTAAAGCATTAGAAGATGCAAGAGCTAGTAAAGAAATTGGTAAATCATTAGAAGCACATGTATTAGTTAACCTTCAACAAAGCGATGATGAGTTGGTTGATAAATACTTAGGAAGTACATTTGCTCAATGGCTAATTGTTTCTAAAGCAACCTTAACTAATGTTGATTTACCTCAATTTGAAGTATGTCAAGTTAAGGTAGAAAAAGCTGATGGTGTAGTTTGTCCACGTTGTTGGAACATAAGTGATTCAAATAATCAAGACGGTTTATGTGATCGTTGTGCAGAAGTTTTAAAATAGGAGGATATAGGAATGAAAGAACAATTTAGATATGTAATGTATGCAGTATGTGCATTTTTTGGATTATGCTGCTTAATGGATGCAGTAAGATTTAACTTATTATGGGCATTATTTAATGCTATAACTACTATAGCAGTATATGGTATTATTAAAGACAATAAAGATGCTGTAGGATTATTTATGATTATTATGGCTATAATGCTATTATTCTGTTTTATGTCAATGGATATGTTAGGTATAATTAAATTTGTAGTATTAACAGGTTTAGTAATATACTATGTATACTTAAGTAATGATACTTTTAGATTATTTAAACATTAAAAAAGATTAGTGATATAAGTTATAAACTATATTAATAAAGAAAGGATTGAAGATTACTATGGAAATAACATCTTTAGCTAATAATAAAGTTAAGAACTGGGTTAGACTTCAGAATAAAAAGCATCGTGATCTTCAACAATGCTTTATAGTAGAGGGAGAACATCTTATAAAAGAAGTATATGATGCTGATTTATTAGATGAAATCATAGTTGAAATAGGATATGATAATCCTTATACTAATATAGATAGTTATGAAGTAACACCTGAAATATTAAAGAAGATTAGTTCAACAGTTTCTGGTTTTAAAATAATGGGAATAGCCCATTATCAGAATTGTGCTGTAGAACTTGGAAATAAGGTTGTTATACTAGATCATGTACAAGATCCAGGTAATGTAGGTACTATTATAAGAACTGCTCTAAGTTTTGGTTATACTAGTGTAATATTAGCTAATGATAGCTTAGATATATATAATGAGAAACTTATAAGATCAACTCAAGGTGCTTTATTTCATATACCAGTAATTAAAAGAGATATTGAACAATGTATAAAGGAATTACAAGCAAATAACTATGAAGTATATGCTACTAATCTTAAAGCTGCTATTAGTTTAGAAGAGATTGAGGCAGCTGAAAGATTTGCATTAGTATTTGGTAATGAAGGACAAGGAATTAGTCTTGAAGTAGAAAAACTAGTAGATAAAAATATTGTAATTGAAATGAATACGTTTGAATCTCTTAATGTAGCAGTAGCTGCTGGAATCTGTATGTACAAACTTAAATAAGGAATATGCTTAGCATATTCCTTTTTATATATGGATAGTGTATAATAGTAATAGCGAAATCGCTTACAAAGGAGTATATATGGAGAAGTGTTGCTTATGTGGTAAAGAGATAAAGGGAAGATTTAGTGGCGCGAATCTAAGTGCTGACTGTAATAGAAGAATTTGTAATGAATGTAATGATATGAAAGAACTAGTGAAATTTGCAAAAGGAGAATCTCAAATATCTAAATATGAAAAAGCATTTAATTATTATAATGAATTAATTGCAAATGAAACTATTGAACCAACAGTATTAAATGAATTTATGAAGTTCTATGGCTATTATCAAGAAAGATATAATCTTCATAAAGTAGGAATAGAGTCTAAACAAGCAGAAATTGCTAACAGTTTAGATTATGGTGATTTTTTATGTACTACAGTTAATTCTTTAGCTGGATATGATATCAAGGAATACTGTGGATTAGCATTTGGTGAAACAATATTAGGAACAGGATTTGCATCAGAGACTATGACTAATATATCTGATATGTTAGGAACTAGAAGTACTGCTATGGAAGAAAAAATTATATTAGCACGAACAGATGCTATGAAAGAATTAATCGAACGTGCTAAGCGTAATAATGCTAATGCTGTAATTGGAATTAAGATAGATATTTCTGTGCTAGCTGGAAACGTTATATCATGTTCTATTGTTGGTACTTCAGTTAGAGTCGAAAAGAGTTGCTAAATCATAGCTTTTAGTCTATAATTAGCAAGTAAATAAAGCGAAGATGAGACATAGTAATTTAGAACACATTAATAGGGAATAGCAATCTAGACTGTAAGTTGCTTAAATGAAAGCTAAATGAATTCACCTCGGAGTGAGATTAAAAATCTACCGTTTGCACCGGTTATGTGTATAAGTGTGTCGTAAGATGAAACAGGATGGTACCGCGAGTAAATCGTTCCTGTATTAACTTACGACTTTTTTTATAGAAAGGATGTTAAAAATGGAAAAATTAACACAGCTTAAAGAAGAAGGTTTAAAAGCAATTGAGAATGCTCAAGATGCTAATTCATTACAACAAATTAGAGTACTTTATTTAGGAAAAAAAGGACCTATTGTTGAAGTAATGGGAATGATGAAAACATTACCAAAGGAAGAAAAACCAGCCTTTGGACAACAAGTAAATGAAATTAAAAATATTTTAGCAACAGCAATAGAAGAACGTAAACAAATACTAGAAGAAAAAGAAATGAACGAAAAACTAGAAACAGAAAAAATTGATATAAGTTTAGATGCTTATCAACCTAATTTAGGTAATGAACATCCATTACATTTAATTCAACATGAACTAGAAGATTTATTCATTGGATTAGGTTATATTGTAGCTGAAGGACCTGAAGTAGAACTAGATGAATATAACTTTGAAAGAGCTAATATACCAGCTGATCATCCAGCACGTGATATGCAAGATACTTTTTATATAGATGCTTTAAATCTATTAAGAACGCATACTACCGCTATACAAACTAGACAACTAGAAGAGTATGCTCCTAAGTTACCAGTTAAAGTAATTTGTCCAGGTAAAGTATATCGTCGTGATGATGATGATGCTACGCATTCTCATCAATTTATTCAAATGGAAGGACTAGTTGTAGGAAAGAATGTAACTATGTCTGATCTTAAAGGAACGTTAGAATTTATGGCTAAGAAAATGTTTGGTGATACAAGAGTAATACGTTTTAGACCTAGTTACTTTCAATTTACTGAACCTTCAGTTGAAGTAGATGTATCATGCCATATTTGTGGAGGTAAAGGATGCAGTGTTTGTAAAGGAACTGGTTGGATAGAAATTCTAGGAGCTGGAATGGTACACCCTAATGTATTAAAGATGGCTGGTTATAATCCAGAAGAATGTAGTGGATTTGCCTTTGGAGTAGGAATTGAACGTGTAGCAATGCTTAAATATGGTATTGATGACATTAGACATTTCTATACTAATGATATAAGATTTTTAAAGACATTCACAAGATTTGAGTAGGAGGAAATTATGATAATATCAAAGAACTGGTTAGCCCAATATTTAGATGTAAAAGATTATAGTATTGAGGAATTAGCTGATAAAATAACAGGTGCTGGACAAGAAGTAGAAGGAATTATAAAGTTATCACAAGGTGATAACTTAGTAGTAGGTGAAATTATAGAATGCGAAGAACATCCTGATTCTGATCATTTACATGTATGTAAAGTAAATATAGGTGATAAGGTAGAAACGATTGTATGTGGAGCGCCTAATGCCCGTAAGGGGATAAAAGTTATTGTTGCGCTAGTGGGTGCTAAATTACCTGGTGGTAATATTAATGCTGGTGTTATAAGAGGTGTTGAGTCTAATGGTATGATGTGTTCTTTATTAGAATTAGGTGTAGATGAACATTCATTAACTGATAAACAAAAAGAAGGTATTGAAGAACTTAGTGATGATGCACTAGTAGGTGATCACGATCCTTTAGCTTTCTTAGGTCTTGATGATGTATTGTTAGATGTTGGACTTACTCCTAATCGAAATGATTGTATGGCAGCTTGGTCAATGGCTAAAGAAGTTGGTGCTGTACTTCATCAAAGTGCTAAGTTACCTGAATGTAAAGATGCAAGTAATATCGGAACCCCAACTAAGCTTATTGTTAATAGTGAAACCGATAAATGTCCTTTATTCTACGGTAAAGTAGTTAATCATGTAGAAATAAAACCATCACCTCGTTGGATGAAACAATTACTAAATGCAGTAGGTATGAAATCTATTAATAACGTAGTAGATATTAGTAATTTAGTAATGTTAGAAACGGGACAACCTTTACATTTTTATGATGCTTCTAAATTAGAAAAACAAGAACTTATAGTTAAACAAAATTTAACTACTACATATACAGCTTTAGATGGTATTGAATATATCATCACACCCGATGAATTAATGATCACTACTAACAATAAACCAATCGGAATAGCTGGTATTATGGGAGGTAATGATTCTAAAATTGATGAAACTACTACAAGCATCATCATTGAAGCGGCACTATTTAATCATGTATCAATCAGAAATAGTGCACGTCGTTTAAATCTTAATACTGATGCTTGTATTAGATTCCAAAAAGGAATTGATCCATTAGCTCCCATCAAAGCAATGGATCGTGCCGTATCTTTATTAATAGAATATGCTAATGCTACTGATTTTGAAGAAATAGCTAAGTATGATACTACAAACTATGAGCCAACTCATATTAATGTTAAACTAGATAATATTAATAGATTATTAGGAACTAACTTTAAAGAAGAGGAAGTAGTTCAAGTACTTAAAGAACTTGAACTACTTCCGGTAATCAATAAGGATAATAGTTGGATAGAAGTAACAATACCTAGTTATCGTAAAGATTTAGAAATAGAAAATGATATAGCTGAAGAAGTAATAAGAATTATTGGGTATGATCGTTTACCTAGTACATTACCTACTTTACCAGCTACAGTAGGTGCTTTAAATAAAGCACAAAGTAATAGAAGACGTATTTCTAGATTATTAAATAATAGTGGAGTTAATGAAGCTATTACTTATACTTTAGTAGGTAATAAAGAAATTAATGATGCTGTTATGCCATTAGATAACCATGTAGAATTAGCATGTCCAATGAGTGAAGAACGTAAATATGTAAGAACAAGTATATTACCATCATTATTAGAAAGTGTAGCTTATAATCAAGCTAGAAATAATAAGGATGTTGCACTATATGAAATTAGCAATGTATATGAACAAAATAAATGTGAAGAAAGACTAGCAATGGTAATAAGTGGAAGCCTACAAAAGAATAGATGGCAGAAAATAGATTTAGAAGCTGACTTCTATATGATGAAAGGTTTTGTAGAAAATATATTGTTAGAATTAGGATTCAGTGGAAGCAGAGTAATCATTAAAGAAAATATAGAAGATACTAACATGTTCCACCCATATAAGAGTGCATGTGTATATCTAGGTAAAACTTTAGTAGGAATCTTTGGTAACATTCACCCTGCAATGGCTAAACGTTATTCGCTTAGCGATTGCGTAATAATGGAACTTAATATGCAAGTATTATTAGATAATAAAGCTAGTAAAGTTAAGTTCACTGCTTTAAATAAATTTCCAGGAGTTACTAGAGATTTAGCATTAGTAGTAGCTGATGAAATTAAAGCAGAACAATTAGCTAAATGTATTAAAGGAAGTTCTAAGTTGATTAAAGCAGTAGAAGTATTTGATGTTTATACAGGTGAACATGTAGAAACAGGTTATAAATCTATAGCTCTATCAATTAAGATAGAATCAAGTGAAGCTACGCTTAAAGATAATGATATTAATATGATTGTTGATAAGGTAATGGAAGATCTACAAAAACAAGTTAACGCTCAATTAAGAGCCTAAATTTAAATTTAATTTGTATGTAGTTTAAAAGTTTGATATAATACTAGAGAATTTGGAAGGTGATATTCATGGGACGTGCATTTGAAGTACGTAAAGCGTCAATGCTTAAGACATCTAACGCTAAAGCAAAGGTTTACTCAAGATTTGGAAAAGAAATTTATGTTGTTGCAAAACAAGGAGAACCAGATCCAGAAATGAATGCTGGTTTAAAGAAGATTATTGAAAGAGCAAAAGCAAATAATGTACCTGCTGATGTTATTAAAAGAGCTATTGAAAAAGCTAAAGGTGGATCTAATGAAAGTTATACTAGTTCTACTTATGAAGGATTTGGAAATGGTGGAACAGGAGCAACTGTAGTTATTGAATGTTTAAGTGATAATGCTAATCGTACAATAGCTGATTTAAGAGCTTGCTTTAATAAAGCTAAAGCTAAAATTGGAGTTGCTGGAAGTGTATCATTTAATTATGAACATGTAGGTAACATTGTTATTGAATATGATGATGAAGAAGCAATGATGGAAGCCTTAATTGAAGCTGATGTTAATTTATTAGAAATTGAAGTAGAAGATGGAACAATGAACATTAACGTAGAACCATCAGACCTACATAAAGCTAAATTAGCAATCGAAGCACTAATACCTGATGTTAAATTCTTAGCATTAGAACCAACTATGATACCTAATGAATATGTTGAATTAGAAGGTGATGAAAAAATGCTATTCGAACGCTTAGTAACATTACTAGATGATGTAGATGATGTACAAAATATATATCATAATGTAGCTAATCTAGATTAAACATTATAAAAGAACGGAAGAAATCACAAAAGTGATTTCTTTTTGTTTATAAACATATTATAGGCTAATAATATAAGTAGGAGATATGGTTCAATAGCTAAGAGGCTTGGAAAGTTTGTGAATATTCTTATATTATAACAAATGAAAAAGAGGTGATATAAGATAAATTGTAATTAATTTATAGTAAAATAAAGTTGGTAATAGTAATGAAAACGGTTACTTACGATTATTTGTGATATTATTAACAAAAGACTTGAAAGGGGTTTAGGACTATGATAATATAAGGAATGTGGTAACATTGTTAAAAATATCACAAGCTAATTTATGCGAATTATACACATATTAGGAGGAAATAAAATGGCAGAATTGAAAGAAAAAAAGATTGAAGAAACAATTAGTCCTGCACAAGCTGAAGTTAATACTTTAGTAGAAAACGGATTAAAAGCATTATCAGACTTTGAACAATTAAATCAAGAACAAGTCGACTACATCGTAGCAAAAGCTTCAGTAGCAGCTTTAGACCAACATGGTGTCTTAGCATTAGCAGCTATTGAAGAAACTGGACGTGGTGTATTTGAAGATAAAGCAACAAAGAACTTGTTTGCTTGTGAACATGTCGTAAACCACATGCGTCACTTAAAAACAGTAGGAATTATTTCTGAAAACGATACAACTGGAATTACAGAAATAGCTAGTCCTGTTGGAGTAGTTTGTGGTATTGTGCCAACAACTAACCCAACATCAACAGCAATCTTTAAATCATTAATTTGTTTAAAGACAAGAAACCCTATTGTATTCTCATTCCACCCATCATCAGTTAAATGTAGTATTCAAGCAGCTAAAGTTGTATATGATGCAGCTGTAAATGCTGGAGCTCCAAAAAACTGTATTCAATGGATTGAACAACCTACAATGGAAGGTACTTCAGCATTGATGAACCACCCAGGTATTGCTACTATATTAGCTACTGGTGGTAACGCAATGGTTAAGGCTGCATATTCATGTGGTAAACCAGCATTAGGAGTTGGAGCTGGAAACGTTCCTGCTTATGTTGAAAAAACAGCTGATGTTCGTCAAGCCGCTCATGATATAGTAATGTCAAAAGCATTCGATAATGGAATGATTTGTGCATCAGAACAAGCAGTAATTATTGATAAAGAAATCTATGACGAAATGGTTAACGAATTTAAGTCATATGGTGTTTATTTCGCAAATAAAAAAGAAAAAGCAATGTTAGAAGAATACATGTTTGGCGTTAAGGGAGGAAACTTTGATCAAGCTCGTCTTAACTCTGTAGTAGTTGGAAAACCAGCTGCTTGGATTGCTAAGGAAGCCGGATTTGAAGTTCCTGCTGACACAAATATAATTTGTGCTGAATGTAAAGAAGTAGGCCCCACCTTTGTGTTCTGGCCCGCCCATGTGGCCAACCACCACCGCTTTCGCCA
>JAVXTN010000009.1:0-15628 GCA_036642635.1 Erysipelotrichaceae bacterium | reverse complement strand
CTTGCACGATTTGTATCTTCACCTAAATGAAGAGCACGCATAGATGCAAATCCTGCAATAGCTAAAGGAGTAATGGCTGCTTCACAGCCTCCACATATCATAACATCTTGGTAACCATCTCTAATTTTATGAAAAGCTTCTCCTATTGCATTAGTACCAGCAGCACATGCTGTTACTACACTAGTACATATACCTTTAGCTCCAGTATCTATAGCTACATTACCTGCTGATAAATTTACTAAAGCCATAGGTATAAAGTATGGTGAAACTTTAGTAGGTCCACGATCAGCTATTTGTTTAGCAGCTACTTCAATAGAGTTTATACCTCCAATACCAGAACCGATTATTACTCCTACTCGATCAGCATCTTCTTTACTCATATCTAATTTAGCATCTGCTACTGCTTGTTTACATGCAATTCGAGCAAACACTGAAGAATTATCATTAAACTTAACATCACGTCGTTCAAGATAAGCACTAGGATCTAAATCCTTTACTTCAGCTGCTAGTTTTACTTTATATTCAGTAGTATCAAAATTTGTTATTGGAGCTATTCCACATTTTCCACATTTTATACTATCCCATAAAGTTTCAACATCATTACCTATTGGGCTTACTACTCCCATTCCACTAATTACAACTCTTGTTTTCATATAATCTCCTTTAAGATTTCATCTTATATAAACATTCCACCATCTACTTGGAATACTTGTCCTGTTATATAATCACTTTCTTCACTAGCTAAGAAGTAAGCCATATTAGCTATATCCTCTCCTGTTCCCATTCTTTTTAATGGTATATTTGTTAGTATAGCTGTTTGTGCAGCTTCTGGTATTGCGTTTGTCATATCACTTTCTATAAATCCTGGTGCTATAGCATTTACAAATATATTTCTAGCTGCTAGTTCTTTAGCTGCTGATTTTGTTATTCCGATTACTCCTGCTTTACTTGCTGAGTAGTTTACTTGTCCTGCATTTCCATTTAATCCTATTACACTACTCATATTAATAATCTTACCTGAACGTTTCTTCATCATAATTTTACTTACTGCTTTAACCATTAGAAACGTTCCCTTAAGATTAGTTGCTATTACGTTATCAAAATCTTCTTCACTCATTCTTAACATTAGATTGTCTCTTGTTATTCCTGCATTATTTACTAGTATGTCTATATGATCGTATTCAAGTAATGTTTCATTCATCATACGTGTAACATCTTCACTAGAAGAAACATTACCTTGAATACAGATAGCTTTAACTCCTAGTGATTCACATTCTACTTTTAATGCTTCGCATTTTTCTTTTGATCCTTGGTAATTTAATATTAGATCAATCTTTTCTTTAGCAAACTTTAAAGCTATAGCATGTCCTATTCCTCGACCTGCTCCTGTTATAAAAGCAACCTTACTCATTAGTATTACCTCCTAGTTCTTCTATAGTTTTATTTAATGTAGCTATATTTTCTACATTATATACTTTAATATCTTTATTAATTTTACGTACAAAACCACTTAGTGTTCTTCCAGGTCCTATTTCTATAAAAGTATCTATACCATTAGCTATCATATACTCTATAGATTCTTGCATTTTAACACTATTACACATTTGTAATTTTAAGCATTCTACCATATCTTTACATTCACTAGTAGCACTTAAGTTATGTACTACCTTAATCTTAGGTTCTTTAAATTGTACCTTATCTAAATATTCTTTAAACTTATTACTAGCTTCAATTAGTAATGAACTATGGAAAGCTCCACTTACTGCTAATGGTAATGCTCTACGAGCACCATTAGCTAAAGCAATAGTACAAGCTTCATCAATAGCATTTGTTTCACCACTAATTACTAATTGTCCTGGACAATTATAGTTAGCTATTTCACATACTCCATTAACTTGGTTACATATTTCTAATAGTTTAGGTGCTTCTAATCCTATAATAGCAGCCATTTTACCACTACCTACAGGTAAAGCATTAGACATTAAATCACCACGATGTTCTACTAATTCTACTACATCAGCTACTCCTATAGCTTTAGCATAAGCTAAAGCAGAATATTCACCTAAACTTAAACCAGCAACCATACTAGGAACTATACCCTTATTAGATAATACACTAGCAATAGCTAAACTAGTAGTAACAATACAAGGTTGAGCATACTTAGTATCATTTAATAATTCTATAGGACCATTAAAACATACATCTTTAACATTAAAACTACAGTTAGCATCATCATAAATTTTAGTAGCTATCGGTTCACTATCATAAAGTTCTTTACCCATACCTACATATTGAGCACCTTGACCAGCAAATAAGAAACCTATATTCATTAAGCTACCTCCATTCTATAATTACTATCTTTAGCTTTATCCCCTATAGCATCATTATATTCATTAACTAATTCTTCTATAAGTTCTTTAACAGATACTAATTTATTAATTCTATAACCATTAGTACCAGTGAAGATTAAACCTTCATCAACATTACCATTAACTGCTTCCATTAATGCTTGTGTAATACAATATGGAGTTTCAGCAGGTTTACAAGGTACTAAACAATTAAAACAAAAATTAATCTTAATCTTTTCTTGATCATGGACTCTTTTCATTAGTTTATTTTCAAAAGCACGTCCTGGCATTCCAGCTGGACTTTGTACAATAACTATATCATCTTTTTTAGCATCTATAAAATATTGTTTATAAGCATCAGATGCATCACATTCATGAGTACCAATAAATCTAGTTCCCATTTGGACACCATCTGCTCCTTCTTCAATAATATTAGCTATATCAGTTCCAGTGAATATTCCTCCAGCAGCAAATACTGGTATATGTTTCTTATATTCAGTAATGAAAGGTTCTATAGCAGCTTTAACATCTTTAACAATATCTTTTAAAGCTTGTGTAGTATGTGATAGTAGTTCATCTTTTTTAAAGCCTAAATGACCTCCAGCTTCACTACCTTCTACTACAATGAAGTCAGGTATTCTGTTATAACGTTTAGTCCATACTTTACATATTAAAGAAGCAGCACGTCCAGAAGATACTATAGGAGCTATTAGTACATCACTACCTTCTACTAATTTAGGTAGTTCTAATGGTAGACCTGCACCAGATATTATAGCATCTACTTTAGCGTCTACACAAGATTTAATGTATTCAGTATACTTATTACCAGCTACCATTACATTAACAGCTAATAAACCAGCTCCACAACTAATTTTACGTGCTAGTGTTGCTTCTTCTTTGATAGCTGCAAAACTAGTACCAAATGGATCTGCTTTAAAGTTAGGATCACGATAACCAGTATGAGCAGCACTAATGACACCCATACCACCTTGTTTCATAACAGCTCCAGCTAAATTACCAAGTGATATACCAACACCCATACCACCTTGAATAATAGGAAGCTTTAATTCTTTATTACCTAATTTAATTGTTTTCATATTTTAATTGATCTGTTATTTTAGCTTGTTTAGCCATAACAGAAGCTCCTTGTTCGATTAATTCATCTAGAATAGCTTGCATAGGACGTTCTTGTGTACAAAGGCCACCTACTTGACCCATCATAAGGGAACCATTCTTAACATCACCATCAAATACTGCTTTTCTTAAGCCACCTAAAGTTAATTTTTCTAGTTCTTCACGAGGAGCTCCAGAGTTTTCTAATTTTATGTAAGCATTAGACATAGCATTCTTAAGAATACGTACAGGTGCTGAAACACTTCTTCCAGTTACTACTGTATCACTATCCTTAGCTTTTATGATTGCTTGTTTATAGTTAGCATGTATTTCACATTCATTAGCTAATAGTAAGCATGTTCCTACTTGAATACCAGAAGCACCAAGTGCAAAAGCAGCAGCTACTTGTTCTCCACAAGCAATACCACCAGCAACAATTACTGGAATATCTACTGCTTTTATAACTTGAGGTACTAAAGCCATAGTAGTTAATTCTCCTACATGTCCTCCAGCTTCTGTTCCTTCTACAATAAGAGCATCAGCTCCACTATTAGCTAAACGTCTTGCTAAAGCTACATTAGGTACTACAGGCATTACTAAACAACCAGCAGCCTTAAGTTCAGCCATATAAATACCTGGATTACCAGCACCAGTAGTTACTACCGCTACTTTTTCTTCACATATCACTTTTATAATGTCAGCACTATTAGGATTCATAAGCATTACATTTACTGCAAAAGGCTTATCAGTTAAAGTCTTACATTCTTTTATAGCAGTACGTGCCATATCAGCATTCATAGCTCCTGTTGCGATTGTTCCTAGAGCTCCACAATTACTTACACATGCAGCAAATTTAGCAGTAGCAATATTTGCCATAGCCCCTTGAAAGATAGGGTATTTAATTTTTAATAGTTCATTTATTAACATAATGTTCTCCTTTTATAATTCTATATAGGATGCAGCCCAAGTAAATCCTGCTCCAAATCCTACTAGTACAATTTTCATATCTTCTTTTAATAAGTTTAGTTCATCCATTCTAGCATAAGCTAGTGGTATACTTCCTGCTGATGTATTACCATATTCTGCTACATTCAAATAGAACTTATCTATATCAATTTTCATCTTTTTAGCTACATAAGCTATAATCCTATAGTTAGCTTGATGTGGTATTATATAATCTAAGTCTTCTACTGCTACATTAGCTTGTTTACATACATTCTTAATACTTTGTTCCATGGCTTTTACTGCAAATTTAAATACTTCTGTTCCATTCATTTCTAAGTAATAGTTGAAGTCTAAATTTTGTTTATACTCACTATTCAGCTTTAGGCTATTAGCTTTTAAGTATCCTTCTGTGTCTCCTTTTGAGGCACAGTAGTGGAACATTCTTTTATTGGTTGGTGAATTAGTTAAGAGCATAGCTCCGGCTCCGTCTCCGAATAGTACGCATGTAGCTCGGTCGCTAAAGTCTAGTACTTTTGAGCATACATCTGCTCCTATTACTAGGGCATATTCTCCTTCTTCTAATAGTTTAGTTGTTACTTTTAATGCATATTCAAAGCCGCTACAAGCGGCATTGATATCAAATGCCATAACATTTGAATCATTCAATCCTAATTTAGCTTGTAATATACAAGCAGTAGATGGTGTAATACAATCAGGAGTAAATGTTGCTACAACTATATATCTTATAAGCTTAGGATCAACATTTACTCTATCCATGGCCCTTTTAGCTGCTAAATAAGCTAAATCACTTGTATTTTGATCAACACTTATATGTCTTTGTTTAATTCCAGTTCTAGTAGTTATCCATTCATCACTAGTATCAATAATCTTTTCTAAATCTATATTAGTTACAATATTATCAGGTGCGTAATAACCACTACTACATATCTTTATATTTTTCATATTATAACGTACCTATTGATCTAAACTTTTTATAACGCAAACTAGTTCTCGTTGTTTCTTTCATGTCTTTGAATATGTTAAGTTGAGTTATTAGTTCTTCATCAATTTGTTTAATAACATATTCAAAGCCATTGTGGATTCCCATCTTGGGTTCTTTAATTATTTTATCAATAATCTTAAGTTCCAATAGATCTTGAGCAGTAATTTTCATTACTTCACTAGCTTCTTTTGCTCGTTTAGCATCTTTCCATAAGATGGTAGCAAATCCTTCAGGAGATAAAATAGAATAGATAGCATTCTCTAACATAATTATATTATCACTAATAGTTAAAGCTAAGGCTCCTCCACTTCCACCTTCAGATATTACTAAACAAATAACAGGTACCTTAAGAGTAGAAAAGGTTTGCAGACACTTAGCAATTGATTCTGCTTGGCCACGTTCTTCTGCACCAATACCAGGATAAGCACCTGGAGTATCAACAATAGTAATTACAGGACGATTGAATTTTTCAGCTTGCTTAGCAAGGCGCATAGCCTTGCGATAACCCTCTGGGTTAACCATACCAAAGTTTTTATGCATATTGTCCTCAAGGGTTTTACCCTTGCTTTGAGCAATTACTGTAACACTTTGGTTATGGAAGCTAGCTAGACCACCAATTATTGCTGCATCATCGCCATAAAGACGATCACCATGTAATTCTATGAAGTCAGGAAATAATTCATGTATATAATCAATAGCTTTAGGACGTAAAGGATGACGAGCTGCATAAACTTTATCCCAAGCATCTAAATTATCATAAGCATGTTGCTTCAATTCCTGTATATAAAGCAATTGTTTCTTCTTATCATCATCATTAAGCTTACTTAGTTCTAACTCTAAGGAAGCAATCGTAGTTTCTCTTTCTTGTAGTGACATAAATTACTTCCTTTCATGTAGTTTAAGAAGACTACTTAAAGCATCCTTCATACTACTTCTTTCAACAACCATATCCACAAATCCCTTTTCAACTAAAAACTCTGCTCTTTGGAATCCTTCTGGTAATGTAGTGTTCATAGTTTGCTGGATCACTCGTGGACCAGCAAACCCAATTAGTGCATTCGGCTCAGCTATAATAATATCACCAAGCATAGCAAAGGATGCACTAACACCACCCGTAGTCGGGTCGGTGAGAACACTAATATATAATAAATTAGCTTCGCTATGTTTAGCTAAAGCAGCACTAGTTTTAGCCATCTGCATTAAAGATAATATACCTTCTTGCATTCTAGCACCACCACTACAACAGAAAATAACTACAGGAAGTTTCTTCTTTGTAGCCATTTCAACTAATCTAGTAATCTTTTCTCCAACTATTTCACCCATACTAGCCATCATAAAGTTAGTATCCATTACACCTATAGCAACCTTAGAACCTGAAATTCTAGCAGTACCACAAACTATAGCTTCATTTAAACCAGTGTTTTCCTTAGCAATAGCTATTTTTTCTTCATAACCCTCAAAATTTAATGGATTTCTACTAACTAATCTTTCATTAAAAGGAACAAAACTAGAACTATCAACAATCTGTTCTAATCTTTGAATAGCACTTAATCTAAAATTATAACTACATTTAGGACATACATACTGATTCTCAACAAGTTCTTTAGTAGGTACACTAGTACCACAACCTTTACATAAAGAATATAAACCATCAGGAACATCTGCATTACTAGGTTTTTTCTTTAAAGGATTTCTTAAACTTTTAAATATATCTAATTTATTTTTACGGTCCTTAAATAATTGTTCCATTGTTTTTCAACTCCTCAATAAACTTCATAGTAAAACTTGTATCAAATTTACCTTCAACAAATTTAGGATGATGCATAATATAATAATGAAACTCTATATTAGTATCTATACCATCAACTATAAGTTCTTCTAATGCTCGACGCATCTTCTTAATACATTCTAGTCGAGTATCACCATAGGTGATTAATTTAAGAATCATTGAATCATAATAAGGAGGAATAACATAGTCTGTATAAGCAGCACTATCTATTCTTATTCCTCTACCACCAGGTACATATAATCTTTCTATTTTACCTGGAGTTGCTCTAAAGTCATTTTGCATATCTTCTGCATTTATTCTGCATTCCATTGCGCATCCTTTTAGCTGTATATCACTTTGTTTAATTGGTAAATGTTGATGATCTGCTACTCTTATTTGTAGTTTAATTAGATCTACTCCTGTTACCATTTCAGTTATTGGGTGTTCTACCTGAATTCTTGTATTCATTTCTATAAAATAGTAGTTTTGGTATTTGTCTAGTAGAAATTCAATTGTTCCTACTGAGTTATAGTTTACTGACTTACAAGCTTTAATTGCATCGGCACACATTTTTTCTCTTACTTCTTGTTTTAAAATATGACATGGTGCTTCTTCTATTATTTTTTGGTTACGTCTTTGCATTGAGCAATCTCTTTCAAATAGGTGTACTACATTTCCATAGTCATCTCCTATTACTTGGATTTCAACATGCTTTGGTTCTTCTATAAATTTTTCTATATATACTCTACCGTCATTAAAGTTAATTTCAGCTTCACTTTTAGCAGTAAAGAACGCATCTTCAAAAGAGGCTTCATCAGGTGCTAAACGCATTCCTTTTCCACCACCACCAGAGCTTGCTTTAATTAATACTGGGTAGCCTAGTTCAGCGGCAATTGTTTTTCCAGTATTAACATCTTCTACTATTTCTTTAGAACCTGGAACTACTGGAACATTTGCTTCCATCATTAATTTACGTGCTGCTGCTTTATCTCCTAGTTGGTCAATAATGTTACCATGAGGGCCAACAAAAATAAGTCCGCATTCTTCTACAAGATTAGCAAACCTACTACTTTCAGATAAGAAGCCGAAGCCTGGATGTATTGCATCACAATTAGTTAATAATGCTACTGAAATAATGTTTTCCATATTTAAATAGGAATCAGTTGAACGTGGACCACCAATACATTTAGCAATATCTGCTAATTGAACATGTAAAGAACTTTCATCAGCAGTTGAATAAACAGCTACAGTTTCAATACTCATCTCTTTACAAGTTCTAATGATACGTACTGCTATTTCGCCACGATTAGCAATTAATAAACGCTTAATCATTAGCCTGTCCTAAACGTATTAGATTTTGGTCATATTCTACCATATCTTCATCCTTTACGCATATTTCGCTTACAATACCAGCTTCTTTAGATTTAATTTCATTCATAACTTTCATAGCCTCAATAATAGCTACTACTTGACCAACTTTAACTTTATCTCCTACTTTAACTAATGGTTTAGCTTTAGGTGATCTAGCACCATAGTAAGTACCTACTATTGGGGCTTTAACATAGTTAGCAGTATCTACAGCAGGAGCTGTAGGTGCTGCAACTACCATTCCTGCAGCTCCACTATTTGTATTTGTATATGCAACTGATTGAGCTGCAGGATAATTTACAACAACCTCTCCAGTATTCTTTTCTAATTTAATTTTAAATTCTTCTAATTCTAATTCCATTTTAGAAACCTTTGATGCTTCAAATAGTTTCATTATGCTTTCAATTTCTTTAATTTCCATATATTTCTCCTCTTTATAAAAGATAGAGAGCTTTATGCTCTCTAGCGTCTACTATGCTTTTTTAGATTCTACAATGTTGATAACATCTTGAACAGTAACTAGAGTTAATAATTCATCATCAGTGATTGAAATATCAAATTTTGTTTCTAATTCAAGAACTAGTTCAACTGATGCTAATGAATCAATTGCTAGATCATCTTTTAATGTAGACTCTGGAGTGATTTGCGCTTCATCACAGTTAACTGCATCAATAAGTACTTCTTTAATTTCTTCGAACATTTTACGTCCTCCTTGTAATTACATATGAAATTATAAACACTTATATAAAATAAGTAAATGATTTGAAACACAAATCTTTATTTCACATAACTTTCACACATTATCGCTTTAGTTTTCACACATTGTGGTTAAATGAATATATTTATCACACATTGGTTCACAAATAGTCATATTTTTTGCACTTTATTACTTTTACTGTTTTTTAAAGTTTACACTCATTAATATAAATTATTGATAGCCTTTACATCCTCCCAACCATAACTAATATAATTATATGCAACTTATTATATATTATTATCCTTATATATATACTATAAGAAAAGAAGACCCTATAAGAGTCTTCAATCCTTGATTTTCTACAAAATCTATATTTAAAAGGGATGATGTATGAGAATACATCTGTTCTGTAAGGGGACAGAACATAAGGAGAACTCGCCTACAAAGGGGATTGTATCGAGGAAAGATAAAGATTATTCAATCCTTATCTTTCTTAAGTATTATAACTATGTATTATGAATGTTATGTGAACATCCGATGTTAATGTATGGAATATGATCCAGCTGAATTAAGCTACTATAGGATCAACTGCTATTTTTACCCAAATAAATTACTTAAAGATATGTTAATATGAATGTTTAGCATTATAACAATTAAAATTTACTAGCATATAAAAGAGGGGAAATTATGTTTAATCCTATAAAATATTAACGCAAAACTATGTTATTTGACTATTTTACATTAAATATGAAAATTTTAACAATTTTTTGACTAAAAATGCTTGACTTAAATTCTAGATGATATATAATTACAAATGAATTAGTAAGGGAAAGGGTAATCATTCATAATGTTCTCCAAAACTTAAGTAGCGATTACCGTTTTGATTAATTTCAAAATTACTAATTTATTTGTTAAAGTGGGCGCAAGCCGAGAGAGCACTTTAATAACATATTACATGACTTTTACAAAAATAATATTTGTTATTACGGGGTGAAACGTAATGCATGTAAGAGAAATGTAAATAAATAACATCTGGGACGCTAGATGTTTTTTTATGTAAAGAGTTGACATAGTAACTAATATGTTGTATATTTTATAAAACCAATGAACGGGATATAAAACTTGAAACGCACTTATAGAGAGTTTGACAACGGTGTAAGTCAAATAGAAAAGCGAACTAGTAAATGGACCCACGAGGGCAAGGTGAAAGCGAAAGCAAGTATCTAAGACGTTAGCTTACGTTATAAAGCATGAATGTGTTTGCATTTACAAAGAGGATGTCTTCTGACATCAATTAAGGTGGTACCGCAGGTGATCTATTACGCTTGTCCTTGGATATAGTCCAATGACGAGCGTTTTTATATTTATAGGACATATAAAACAAACAAACACACAAACTAAAGAAGATTAAAGATGATTAGACTAGCTAAAGAAAGGATGGAGTATATATGAATATAAATTTAATATTTCAGTTTATAAAACGATGGTTTCTAGATCTATTATTAAAGAATCCACCAATAGATTAGACATTATAAAAAAGATAAAGATGAAGATAAAGATAAAGATGAAGTAAAAAGAAAAGAGGAACTTATATGAAGAAATTAAATAAACTAGGAGTTATAGCAATAGTTACAGCAATGACATTATGTGGATGTTCATCAGAAACAAACAAAGACATTAAAACAGTAGGACTAGTACAAATGATGGAACACAGCTCATTAAACACAATAAGAGAATCATTCATGGACGAAATGAAAGTCCTAGGTTATGAAGAAGGAAAGAACATCAAAATAGATTATAAAAATGGACAAGGAGATCAAAACACTATTAACTCTATAGTATCTACATTTAAAGGAAACAAAGATGATGTAATAGTAGCAATAGCAACACCAACAGCACAAGCAGCAGCCAATGTTGCTAAAGATATACCAGTAGTATTCTCAGCAGTATCAGATCCAATTAAAGCAAATCTAGTAACTACATTAGAAAAACCAGATAAAAACATAACAGGAACTAGTGATGAAATACAAGTAGAAAAAATTATAGATCTTATGATAAAAGTTAAACCAGACATGAAAACTATAGGATTTATGTATAATAAAGGAGAAATAAATTCAGTATCTAATATAGAAAGAGCTAAAACATATGCTAAAACTAAAGGATTAGCAATAGAAGAAACAAGTGTAGCAAGTGTAACTGAAGTAGAACAAGCAGCACAAGTATTAGCAAGTAAAAGTGATGCAATCTTTGTACCCAATGATAATACAATAGCATCATCAATGGATGTAATAAACAGAGTAATGATAAAAACAAAGAAACCAGTATTCGTTGGAGCTGATTCAATGGTAGAAACAGGAGGCTTTGCAACAATTGGAATAAATTATGAAGAACTAGGAAGAGAAACAGCAAGAATGGTAGATAAAATACTAAAAGGAGAAACAGTAGCCAACATTCCAGTAAAAGTATTTAATGAAAATCTATATACATATATAAATGAAGATGTAACAAAACAATTAGGAATTCAATTACCAAAAGAAATATTAAATGATAAAATGACTAAACAAATAAAAACACAAGCAAAGAACTAAAACACTATATAAGTAAAATAAACAATAAGTAAATAGAATAGAAATGAGGAATAAAAATGTCTAGTGAAATAATTATAAGTGCCATAGTACTAGGACTGATATTTGCAATCATGTCATTAGGAATATACATCAGCTTTAGAATATTAAACATACCAGATCTAACAATAGACGGAAGCTTTACATTAGGATGTGCAGTATCAGCAATATTTGCACTCAATGGACAACCAGAACTAGGAATACTACTAGCAATACTAGCAGGAATAATAGCAGGATGCGTAACAGGATTTCTACAAACAAAATTGAAAGTCCAAACAATATTAGCAGGTATATTAACAATGACAGGATTATATTCTATTAATTTAAGAATAATGAAAGATGCTCCTAATATATCATTATTTGGAAAAGATACTATATTCAGTAGGTTTGAAGGAATACTTAAAGACTATACACATGTAGTGGTATTGATGGGAATAGTTATAGTTATTATAGTTATATTATATTGGTTCTTAAGAACACAATTAGGTATGGCTTTAAGAGCTACAGGTGATAATGAAGATATGGTTAGAGCATCTTCTTTAAATACTGATGCTATAAAGATAATGGGACTAGCAATAGCTAACTCATTAGTAGCTTTAGCAGGAGCTTTGTTTGCTCAACAACAAAATTTTGCTGATGTAAGTAGTGGAATAGGAATGATGGTAATAGGATTAGCTAGTGTAATAGTAGGAGAAGCTATATTTGTTGAATTATTAAAGAAACATAATTCATTAATATTAAGATTTAGTTCAGTAGTAATAGGAGCAATACTATATAGATTTATATTAACATTAGCATTACAAATAGGAATGCCAGCAAGTGATTTAAAACTATTTTCAGCTATATTAGTTACAATAGCTATATCATTACCAGTAATAAGTAAGTATATAAAGAAGAGGAGAAATAAATATGTTAAAGTTAGATAAGTTAGATATTACTTTTAATAGTGGTACTATAAATGAAAAACATGCTTTAGATAATGTTTCTTTGGTTTTAGAAGATGGGGATTTTGTTAGTGTTATAGGTAGTAATGGAGCTGGTAAATCTACTTTATTGAATGCTATTGCTGGTAGTTATGAAGTTGATAGTGGTCAAATTTTATTAGATGATAAAGATGTTACTTATATGAAAGAGTATGCTAGAGCTAATTATATTGGTAGGTTGTTTCAGGATCCTTTAAAGGGTAGTGCTCCTAATATGACGATAGAGGAAAATCTAGGTTTAGCATTTTCTAGAGGAAAGCATTCTAGAATGCTTTCTAAAGGAATTAAGGATAAAGATAGAGAAATATTCATAGAAATGCTTAAGAAGCTAGGATTAGGCTTAGAAACAAGATTAAACAGTAATGTAGGACTACTTTCAGGAGGACAAAGACAAGCATTAACATTATTAATGTCTACTATAGTTACTCCTAAGTTATTATTACTTGATGAACATACTGCTGCTTTAGATCCTAAAACTGCTCAACAAGTTATGTCTATTACTAAAGAGATAGTAGAAACTAATAAGATAACTACTATCATGATTACGCACAACATACAGAATGCTTTAGATTATGGTAATAAAACTATTGTAATGAATCAAGGTAAAATAGTTTTAATACTTGAAGGTGAAGAACGAAAGAATATGTCTGTTGAAAAGTTAATGAAGCTTTATTCAGATAAAGCTAGTGCTAGTTTTTCTGATGATATGTTATTGTAATTAGTTTATGGTTCTATAACTATAGTATAAAAAATAGATTAAGGCAATTTGCCTTAATCTATTTTTGTTTCTTGTGTTTCTTCTTCTTTTTTAAATAGTGATTTTATATAGTATGCTAATGTATAGAAGATTGGTATTGTTAGGAATATGATCCATGATGGATGCCAAATTTCTTTATATAATCCCATGTATAGGAATATTATTGTTACTAGTACTGGATAGTTGAATTTTGTTATGTTGCGTTTCTTTATTGCTGCAACTGTACTACTTATTACTGGTGCGATTAATAGTATTATCCAAATTGGATGAAAACCATAACCACTGAATGCTAATAACAAGTATATTATGCATGCGATTGAGAATAACGGAAATGCTATTGTTGCTTGGTGCTTACAACATTCTGTTTCATCGCATGGTTCATCATTAACATATACTCCGTTTGAATCAATATCTACTTTATCACCTTTACCATGTTTTCCTTCAGTTACGTGAATCCCTTTCATACTTACATGTACTTCTGTTCCATCTCTATCTAGCACATGTATACCGCCTAGTCCAATATGAACATATTCTTTTTTTCCTTTATCTTCTGTTGTATTAGCTTCTTCATCTACTTTAGTTTTAAGATCTTCTTCTGTTATTTCTTCATCATTTAATAGTTCATCTAATGATATACCATATATTTTAGCTAATAAAATAATGTTATCAGTGTCTGGAGAAGCTTCTGCTCTTTCCCATTTACTTACTGCTTGTCTACTTACACCTAATTTTTCAGCTAATGCTTCTTGTGATAAATTATTTTTCTTTCTATAGTTTAATAACTTGTTTGCCGTTTGAATGTTCATATTTATACCTCCTGAGTACATGCCTAGTATATATGAAACGACACTAGTTGCACTATCTATTTTAGGTTGAAAAGCCGCAACTAGTGGTTGCAACTGCTGTTTTCTTACATATTATATGATAATTGTAGGGTATTATCAACATAAAAAGTAAATAAGTGAACTATTTACTTTTTATGTTTAGGTAGAAGTAAAAATTACTTCCTATACCTATTTTTGAGGTAACACCAAATTTAGTTCCATGTAGATTCATAATACTTTTAACTATACTAAGTCCTAATCCACTACCTACACTAGAACGTTTATGATTAGATTTAGATTTATAATATCTATCCCATATATGTTCTATTTGATCATCTTCTATTCCATTACCTTTATCTATTACTTCTATTTTAACTTGGTCCTTTATAATCGTTTGTTTAATTTCAACTAGTTTACTCTCACTAGAATATGTAATAGCATTATTTAATAAATTATAAATAACTTGGCTTATCTTACCTTCATCTGCATAAACTTCAATATCACTACATTCATCTTTTAAAGATTTAGAAACAATGAATTCTATTTTATAAGTTTCATCATTCAATAGTTTCTTATATCTTAATACTATATCTCTAATAAGTGAAGAAAGATTAAAAGTAGAACAATTAAGTTCAAGTACACCTGCTTGTAGTTTACTAAGATCTAACATATCATTAACCATATTAGTTAATCTATTAGTCTCATCAATTATTATTTGTATGTTCTCTTTATTATTCTCATTAGGTAAATCACGCATTACTTCACCATACCCTGCTATCATCGTTAAAGGTGTTCTTAAATCATGAGATATATTAGCTATTAAATCTTTACGATAAGATTCAACCTTGTTTAATTCTTTAGCTGCATAATTTAATGTATTACTCAACTCTTGAATTTCTTCATAACCTGTACTACTGAACTCTACATCATAATTACCTTTAGCTAATTGTTTAGCTCCCTCATTAATATTAACTATAGGTTTACTAATCTTCTTAGAAATAATATAAGCAATAATTAAAGCAACTATAACAAGTATAAGACTTATAAGAATTAAAAGACTTCTTAGTGTTTCTACAGTAGATCCTACAGGAGTAATTCTAGCATTAAGAACAATAGCTACTTCATTATTATTATCCTCTATTAATTTAATATAAGATAACTGTTCCTCTTTAGGATTTACCCTATTATATTCAGCATT
>JAVXTN010000008.1:0-15894 GCA_036642635.1 Erysipelotrichaceae bacterium | reverse complement strand
AAGTGGAGTATTAGCAAGTATTCTAAGACTACCAATCTTTTATAAAGAAGAAGAAAGAATAGAGAAAGTTGCTTTAGAACTATTAGAAATATTTAATTTAAAAGATAAAGCTAATGAATTAGCTAAGAACTTACCTTATGGAGAACAACGCTGTTTAGAAATAACTAGAGCATTAGCTACTAATCCTAAATTATTATTTTTAGATGAACCAGCAGCAGGAATGAATCCACAAGAAACAGCAGAACTAACAAAACTAATTAGACAAATAAAGAAGCAATTTAATTTATCTATTGTTTTAATAGAACATGATATGTCTTTAGTAATGCCACTATGTGATAGAATATATGTTTTAGAATATGGTAAAGGAATAGCTGAAGGAACACCAAAAGAAATACAAACTAATAAGAGAGTTATAGAAGCATATCTAGGAGAGGAGGTTTAATATGTTAGTAATTAAAGATTTAAAGATTAATTATGGAGCAATTAAAGCTATTAAAGGAATCTCTATAGAAGTTAATGAAGGTGAAATAGTAACACTAATTGGAGCTAATGGAGCTGGTAAAACTAGTATACTTAAAGCTATATCTGGTTTAGCTAAAATTAGTGAAGGAACTATAAGTTATCAAGGAAAAGAGTTGAATCATCTTAGTGCTAAGGATATAATGAAGGTAGGGATATCTCATGTACCTGAAGGACGAAGAATCTTTGCTGGTATGAGTGTATTAGAAAATTTAGAATTAGGTGCTTATATTAGAAAAGATAAGGATGGTATAAAGGAAGATCTTAAGAAGGTTTATGAAAGATTTCCTATATTAGAAAAGAGAAGTAAACAGAATGCTGCTACTCTTAGTGGTGGAGAACAACAAATGTTAGCTATGGGTCGTGCTTTAATGAGTAAGCCTAAGTTGCTAATTTTGGATGAACCGTCTATGGGGTTAGCACCTATTTTAGTTAAAGAGATTTTTTCAATTATTAAAGATATTAGAGAACAAGGTACTACTGTATTGTTAGTTGAACAGAATGCTCGTATGGCTTTATCTGTTGCTGATCGTGCTTATGTTCTTGAGACTGGTAATGTTGTATTAAGCGGAACTGGTGAAGAATTAGCACAAAGTGAGGATATCCAAAAAGCATACTTAGGAGGATAATTCTATGTACGTAAAAGACAAGATGATTACTGAACTTATTAGTGTAAGTGAAGACACAAGTATTAATCAAGCTATTGATTTAATGAAGGATAAGAATTTACATCGTATTCCAGTAGTTAAAGATGGTAAACTAGTTGGTTTAATTACTAAGGGTTTAATTGCTAAGAAGACTGCTAGTGATGCTACAACTTTAGAAGTTTTTGAACTTAATTATCTTTTAGAGAAGATGAAGGTTGGTAGTATTATGGAAAAGAAGCTTATTACTATTAATGGTGCTGCTTTATTGGAAGATGCTGCTTCTTTAATGTTAAGTAATGATATTGGTTGTTTACCTGTCATTACTGAGGATAATACCTTAGTAGGTATTATCACTCAGAATGACTTATTGGCTAGTTTCCTTGATATTTTAGGTTATAGTTCGATTGGTAGTCGTTTAGAAATAGAAGTAACTGATCGTCTTGGTGTGATTGGTGAAATATCTAAAATATTAGTTAATTATAAGGTTAACACAACTCATATTGGTGTGTATACTCAACCTAATAATAAGTATCAATTGGTTTATCGTATTGATAGTATTGCTAGTGATGAGCTTATTAATGAATTAAATAGTAATGGTTTTAAGGTTACTAGTGTATCTAAGAATATAAACTAAACTAGCTTAGGCTAGTTTTTGTTTATATTCTATATATTAAAAAACTGCGTAATATGTGATATTACGCAGTTTTTTTAAGATAGCAGTTGATATCTAGACTATTTATCTAATATAACATCTATCGGTTTTTGTCTAGATATCTTGAATATTGGAAATAGATTAGCTATAAATACTAATAAAGCACTTAAAGCTAATATAACTATAGGTTGTTTAAGTGTAATAATAATTAAGTCTACTTCAATAGACATAGATTCATTCAACCAATTATTAAAGAAGTAACTACATCCAAGTGATCCTAATAAAGCTATTACTATAGATATAAGTGCTAAGAAGATTCCTTCCCATATAAATATTTTCATAATATCAGTACTAGTAGCACCGATAGATCTTAAGATCCCTATATCTTTTTTACGATAATTTATACTCGTAGTAATAAAATTCATCATTAATAAACTAGAGAAGATTAGTAGTCCTAAACCTACATAAAATAATACAGGAGTTAAAGTATCACTAATATAACCTACCATTTGGACATCACTAGCATATATAGAATTAACTCTATAATCTACATTATTAGCTAAGCTATCTAAGGCACTATCAACATCTTTTTTATCTAACATTAAACTACTTATATTAAGTTTATCAGGAATCATAGTAGATAAATAACTTTTAGGGAAATATATATCTAAATTATTTTCATCATTAATATATCCTATAATTTTAAATTCCTTTACATCAGTTGGCTTGTTATTATCGTTTGTATGTTCATCAATTCTTGAATAATGTTTTATCTTTCCTATACTTGGAGTTCTATCCATTTTAGTAGTTATATATTTAACAGCAACCTTATCACGATCTTCTTTAGTTGCATTTCCTACTTTGTTTAGTTCTTCAAAAAATGCAGCAGAATTTAAATTATTAGCATTAATAATCATTTCATTATCAGCTAGTTTTTCAATAGTTTTAGTATTACCTTCATAATCTATATAGGTAATAGGTTCATCAGAATACCGTGCATGATAACTATATTCTGTTTCATAATAATTATGCTTATTTAAAGATTCAGTATTTATTAAATTATTTTTTACGAACTCTATATAATGATTAGATTCTTCATTAATTTTATTAATAGCAGTCTTTGTTGTATATATATTATTAGTTACTATATTTTGGTAACTAGTATATTTTGAATTTAATAGATTTAATTCGTCATCATTTCTTATTGAATCAAATGTAGCTGTTTTTAACTTTTCAAAGTGACTTACATCTACGTTATTTATTCCTACTATTTTTACTTGTTTTAGTGGTCCTAAATCAATTGGTTTGTTTTCACTTAGTATAGTATTAATACTTGTTGGTTTATATGATTCATAATTACCATGTACTAATAGTTCTGCTAAATAGGATGTAATTACTATTTCATCATCTGCTTTAGGTAGTCTTCCTACTATGTTGTTTAGTTCTTTAGTATTATCTGCTATATCATTAATAAACATTAGAGTACCTAAAGTATTATAATATAAATTATTATCCTCTTTAAAATTATAGATATTTGTTGATACATTATTGTTGTCTTGTGAACTTAGTTCATTAATATATACGTATCTTGGTCGATAATCTAGTTTAGTTATTTCTTTAATTTTATTTATATCATTTGAAGATAAATTAACTAGCATTCCTGGCCTCATATCATCTGAATATCCTACTATTTCTGCTTGGCTTAGTGCTTCGTTTTTATTTAGTACTGTTTTATGTGCAATAACTTTTTCAAAGCTACTAGTTGCTGAAGATAGTGCTAGCATTACTAAAGTAAAACTGGTTAGAAGTACTGACATTACTAGTTTTAACTTCTTATGTCTAAGATTAGATATACCAAACTTAGCTGCTTGTCTACCATTAAGTGAAGGCGTAATATTCTGTTTGCTTATACTTAGTGCTTCGGTATCTTCATTATAAGTTGTATCATTTGCTATTCTACCATCTTCTATTTTGATAATGCGATCACCATAAGTTTTAGCAAACTCTTCATCATGTGTTATTACTAATACTAGATGATCTTTAGCCCGTTCCTTTAAACATTTAAATATTGCGTTTCCTGTTTGTGTATCTAAGGATCCAGTTGGTTCATCAGCTAATAGTACTTTAGGTTTTTTTATTAATGCTCTAGCAATTGCTACTCTTTGTCTTTGTCCTCCTGATAATTCATTAGGTAATGAATTACCTATACCATCTAAATCTAATGATGCTAATACTGCATCCATTTCTTCATAACTTGCTTTAATTCCTTGTAAGGATAAAGCTAATTCAATATTTTGATAAACTGTATAGCTATCAATTAAATTAAATTCTTGAAATATAAATCCAATATAGCTATTCCTATAAGCATCCATTTCTTTTCTATTGAATTTACTAAGTTCTTGTTCATCAACTAAAATTTGACCACTATCACTTTTATCTAATCCTCCTAATAAATTAAGTAATGTAGATTTCCCACTTCCTGATCTTCCTAATATAAATACTAAACCACACTGTTCAAGGTTTAAATTTACATCAACTAATGCTTTTGTTTTAATTTTTCTTTTGTTTGTATAAGTTTTATTAATTCCAATAAGTTTTATCATATATATTCCTCTTTTCGTTTTAATTATAAATAGTTTTTCTTAAGATTATGAGTAGTGTTTCTTAATTTTTTCTTAAGATTATTCATTATGATTATGGTCAAAATTTATTTATTTAGTAGTACCTATTAATAAACTAACAATAAACTAACAAATATCTTGTATTATGGCTTTATTTGGTGGTTGCTATAATTTAATGTGTATCCCTCGACAATTAATTTATAAATGATTGGGTATACTAATAATAGGAGGGATTATATGAAGACAAAGATTGGGGCATTAAGCATGTTAATTGGAATATTATTATTGATACAACCTAGTATTGATGAAAGAGCAATTGCTAAATTGAGTTTATTAGGTGCTAAGTATTGGCCTATTCTATTAATAATAGTAGGATATCGACTAATAGTTAAAACACATAAATCAAAGTATCATTAATACATAGTAGCGATTAACATAGAAGGAGAAAATATGCCAAATATTATTAGTGTTTTTGCACAAGAGGTACTAGATTCTAGAGGTAACCCCACAATTGAAGTAGAAGTAATAAGTGAAATAGGTGCTATAGGAAGAGCTATTGTACCTAGTGGTGCATCTACAGGAGTAAAAGAAGCATTGGAACTGCGTGACCATGATCCTAAACGTTATAATGGTTTAGGAGTACTTAAAGCAGTTTCTAATGTAAATGAAATTATAGCTGATATCATTATAGGTATACCTTGCTATGAACAAAGAAGTATTGATTCTATATTATTATCTTTAGATGGAACTGCTGATAAATCTAAACTAGGAGCTAATGCTATATTAGGAGTATCTTTAGCAGTTGCTAGATGTGCTGCAGCATATTTTGAATTACCATTATATAGATATTTAGGTGGTGTTAATGCTTGTACATTACCAATGCCTATGATGAATGTACTTAATGGAGGATCCCATGCTTCATCTTCTGTAGACTTTCAAGAATATATGATAGTACCTGTAAGTGCTCCTAATATTACTACAGCTATTAGAATGGGTTCTGAAGTATTTCATGCCTTATCTAAAGTATTAAAGAAAGATAAACATATTACTGCTGTAGGTGATGAAGGTGGTTATGCACCTAACTTATCTAGTAATGAAGAAGCTTTAGATAAAATTATAGAAGCTATAGAATTAGCTAATTATAAACCTGGTATAGACTTTATGATTGCTATGGATGTAGCTGCTAGTGAATTTTATAATCCTACTACTAAGTTATATGAATTAAATAAGTCTAAACAAGGTAGTAAGACTAGTGATGAAATGATTGCTTGGTTTGAACAACTAGTATCTAAGTATCCTATCTTTTCAATTGAAGATGGTTTAGATGAAGCTGACTGGGATGGCTGGATTAAACTTACTGCTAAACTTAAGGATAAGGTCCAACTTGTTGGTGATGATTTATTTGTTACTAATCCTATATTTATAAAGGAGGGTATTGATAAGCATGCTGCAAATGCTGTCCTTATTAAGGTTAATCAAATAGGTACTTTAAGCGAAACGATAGATGCAATAGAATTAGCTATTAGTAATGGTTATCGTGTTATTATTTCTCATCGTTCTGGTGAAAGTGAGGATACTACTATAGCAGATATTGCTGTTGCTTTTAATGCTGGACAAATTAAAACTGGTTCGCTTTCTAGAAGTGATAGAATTGCTAAATATAATCAACTAATAAGAATTGAACAGGAACTAGGGCCTATTGGTAAATTCAGTAATATTAAGGGCTAGGGTGCCCTTAATATTTAGGTTAGGCGGTGTTTTACTTATAATTGATATCATGCTATAATTTGAATGCTCAAAGGGAAAGCGGGATATGATTATGAGAAAATTTATATTATTATTTGTTTGTTTATTATGTTTTAGTGGATGTAGTAGTAATAAGAAAATGGTTTGTTCTAGAATTAAAGGAAATGATATTCCTAAAGCATCAAATATAAGTACTTTTGAATATAAAGATGAAAAAGTAACTAAGATTCACAGTGAGTTAATTTATAAAGGTGAAGAAATTCAATTATCTATGATTAAAGACATGTTTTCAGAGGTTTTTAGTGATTTAACTGAAAAAGAATTTAAATTAGTTGAAAAAGATGATGAACTTAAGTATATTTTTGATGTAGCTATGGAAGATGGAAATGATGATATTCTTATAAAGTTATTTGGTATCTTTGATAGTAATAATGATGTAGCAACAATTAAACAAGAATTAGAAGCTAAGGAATATGTTTGCGAATAGTATTATTGTAGTGAAATATTAATGCTAAATTGATGAAAAACCTAAAATAGGCGCTGAGGTGCCTATTTTTGTTTAACAAGTTGTTGTATTTGATGTTGACATTTGCTATAATGGTATAGCGAAAGAAAGGAGGATAAATATGATAGACATAATTTTAATAGTAGTTGCGGTCGTATTAATTATTCTCTCTTTGTTACAAAGTGGAAAATCAGATGGTATAAACAGTGCTTTTACAGGTGGCGAAGGGTTAGACCTATTTGCTAATGTTAAGGAAAGAGGAGCCGAAAAGGTAATGATTAACTTAACTCTTGCTGTTGGTGCTGCTTTCATGGTTCTAGTAATAATAGCGAGTATGAAATAGAGACCAATAAAGGTCTTTTTTTATTAAAGATATAAGATATATGTTTTAACCGGTGCAGAAACGAGGTATGTGATGGATTATAAAAATTTAATAACAGAAGCATTAGAAGCGACTATTGATGGTACGCTTATGGTAGATGAGTTAAAAACTCTTTTTCAAATTGATGAATCAACTGAAGAAGCTTTTTTACTTGCATTAAAAGAATTAAAGGAAGATTACATAGTTATAGAAGAAGAAGGTAAAGTAACTGATTCTAATAAGTGTGGTTATAAAAGAGGTGTTCTAAAAGTTAATCCTAAAGGATTTGGTTTTATTGAGAATGCTGATGGTAGTGTATATGTAAACCAAGTTAATATGCTTCATGCAATGAATAATGATGAAGTAGTAGCAATAATTAAATCTAATAAGGATGATTCAGTAGAAGGTAAAATTATCAAGATTACTAAACATGCTAATGCTACAATCATTGGTGTAATTAAAGTTAAAGATGATGCTAAGTACTTTTTAGCTGATCAGTCTACTGGTGATCACCGTATTAAAATATTAAACTTTGATGACTTTAAATTAGTTAATGATACTAAGGTTATTATTAAAGTAGAAACTTATGGTGCTACTTTAGGTTGTAATATCCAAAAGATTATTGGTTATAAGTATGAACCAGGAGTAGATATTACTTCTATATTATTTGAACATGGAGTAGACTGTGTATTCCCTGATGAGGTAAGTGATGAAGCACAACAAGTGCCTGATCATGTATTAGAGAAAGATAAGGTAGGACGTAGTGACTTTACTAATAAAACTATTATTACAGTAGATAGTGAAGAAGCTAAAGATTTAGATGATGCTATAAGTGTAGAAAAGATTGAACATGGATATAGATTAGGTGTTCATATAGCAGATGTATCTTATTATGTAACTAAAGGAACTAAGGTTGATGAAGAAGCTTATAAGCGTGGAACATCAGTATATGTAGTAGATAGAGTAGTACCTATGCTTCCACAAATTTTATCTAATGGAATGTGTTCATTAAATCCTAAGGTAGAAAGATTAACATTAAGTGCTATAATGGATATAGATATGAGTGGAAATATGATGGATTATAAAATTGTACCTTCATTCATTAAGACTACTGAAAGAATGAGTTATAATAAAGTTAATGAAATTATAGCTAAAGATGAAGCAGCACTTAAAGAATATCCTCATCTTATAGAATTAATTGATAATATGGTTGCTTGTGCTAAAATTATTAGAGATCGTCGTATATCTTTAGGTAATATTGATTTTGATAAAACTGAAGCAAAGATTATTGTTAATGCTAAGGGTAAACCAATTGATATCGTACCAGTAACACGTGGTTTAGCAGAACTTATTATCGAGGACTTTATGATAGCTGCTAATGAATGTGTTGCTGCTCACGTAAGTAAAGCAGAACTACCTAGTATATATCGTGTACATGAAACACCAGATCCAGAAAGAATGCGTGACTTTGCAGCATTAACTGGATTATTAGGACATAAACTATTAGGTGATGTAAATGATATTAAACCGATAGATTGTCAAAGATTATTAACTGAAGTAAAAGGATTACCTGAATACCAAGTTATATCAACATCTTTATTAAGAAGTATGGCTAAAGCACGCTATGATGATAAATGCTTAGGACACTTTGGATTAGGACTAGAATACTATACACATTTCACTTCTCCTATAAGAAGATATCCAGATTTAATCGTACATAGAATGTTACGTAAATACTGCTTTACTAAACTAGAAGATAAATCTATTATGAAAAAAGACAACGCTTGGATAAGCGAATGTGCTTTAAATGCTTCTATAAAAGAAAGACAAGCTATCGAAGCGGAACGTGATGTTGATGATATGAAGAAAGCCGAATATATGGAACAGTTCATTGGTGTAACTTACGACGGTATAATTTCTTCTATTACTAAATTTGGAATGTTCGTAGAGTTACCCAATACTATTGAAGGCTTAGTTCATATCTCTAATATGAAAGATGATTTCTATCATTATGAAGAAACAAGTAAATCATTAATGGGAGAAAGAACTGGTCAGAAATATGCAATGGGAGATAAAGTAGTAGTTAAAGTAAATGATGCAAGTAGATTTAAAAAACAAATAGATTTTGTATTGAAAGATAAGAACGGTAACTTTGGAGTAGGATGTTCATTTAATGATCGTAATAAAACTAATTCTAAAGATAAAGCAGGATTTAAAAAAGCATATAAATCAAATGGGAATGGTAAACCAAAGAGGAAATAATATGAAAAAACTTGTTGCGTTATTAATGCTTGTTGTATTAGTAGGTTGTTCTACATCTAAAGATAAACCTATTGAAGAAAAGAAGAATGAAGTAGTAGCTAAAGAAGACATAGACGTAAGTTTTATGGCTGTTGGTGATAACTTAATTCATAATTCTTTGTACTTTGATGCTAAAACAGATAATGGTTATGACTTCAATCCGATGTTTGTACCTATAAAACCATATGTAGAAAAAGCTGATATAGCTTATATTAATCAAGAAACTATTCTTGGTGGTACTGAATTAGAATTAAGTAATTATCCTTGTTTTAATTCTCCACAAGAAGCTGGAGATGCGTTAGTAGCTACAGGTTTTGATTGGATCAATCAAGCTACTAATCATTCATTAGATCGTGGAGAAGCAGGAATAGTAAGTGCAATGAATTTTTGGGATAAATACCCAGATATCGTAACAACAGGAATTAATCGTAATAAGGAAGAAGAACAAAAATTTCGTTATATAAAACGTAAAGATATTAACTTTGGATTATTAAGTTATACTTATGGTACTAATGGAATAGAAGAACCAGAAGGTAAAGCATACCTTGTTAATAATATTGATAAGGATCAAATGAAAAAAGATGTTGAAGCAATAAAAAAGACTTGTGATGTAATTATTGTTAGTATGCATTGGGGTAATGAATACCAAACTACTCCTAGTGATGAACAAAAAGATATCGCTCAATATTTAAGTGACTTAGGTGTTAAAGTGATTATCGGTTCACATCCTCATGTTATACAACCAGCAAACTATGTTACTAGTAAGAGTGGTAATAAGACTTTAGTAATATATTCTCTTGGTAATTTTATATCAGCACAAAATGATACAATTAATATGCTAGGTGGTATGTCAACATTTACTATTCATAAAGATGGTAAAACTAATGAATACTCTGTAGTAGATCCTAAATTTTATCCAACTGTTACACATTTTGAAGCTAATCAAACTAACTTTAAAACTTATGTATTAAAGGATTATAGTGATGAACTAGCTAGTAAACATTATCTTAATGGTCTTAATGGAACAGGAAGTATTACAAAGGAGATTCTAACAAATAAATGTAAAGAGATTATGGGAGATGAAATCCGCGTTGTTTACTAAGGAGGGATATCATGAGTAAACTAGTAGTAAAGAATCGAAAAGCTGCACATGAATATTTCCTAGAGGAAAGTTTTGAAGCTGGTATGGTTTTAGTTGGTACTGAGATTAAAGCTATTCGTAAGGGGAGTGTTCAGCTTAAAGATGCTTTTATTAGTTTTGTTAATAATGAAGCATATATTAAGCAGATGCATATATCTCCTTATGAATTTGGTAATCAATTTAATCATGATGAAACTAGAGATCGTAAGCTTCTTCTTCATAAATCCGAAATTAAAAAACTTCAAGAGAAGGTAAAACTTAAGGGGTATACAGTAGTACCTGTTTCTATGTATTTAGATAAAGGTAATGCTAAACTAGAAATAGCTCTTGGTAAAGGTAAGAATCTTCATGATAAACGTGGTGTTGAAAAAGCTAGAGATGCACAGCGTGAGATTGCTAAAGCAATGAAAAATAATTTCTAAATTAGTGTATTTCAAGGTTGTACATAATATATAATTATGTTAATATAACTTTGCTATACTTTATATGGGGGTGTCATGGTTTCGACAGGAATATGTTTGGTACAGATTGCAGTCGTGTTGCTACGTAAAGGCTAAAAAAAATTAACTGGAAAAAATTTATTTGCAAGAATGGGTGGAAACACTCAAGTTGCATTCGCTGCTTAATAATCAATAACTGATTTGCAGCCGTCCTACTAGGTTTTGTCTTTGGGCTTGGATAGGGTGTAACAAACAAAGAATAGGATTACTGCTTGTTAGGGTGTAGTAATATGAAAATCTTACCTAACACCTCAGTGGAAGTTTGTTTATAGCTCATCACTGAAAATTATTATAAACTAAACTGTAGACGTCTGTACTTGGAACTGTTTTTGGACAGGAGTTCGACTCTCCTCACCTCCACCAACTAACAAATAAGCCCTATTTATGGGGCTTTTTTTAATGTTAAAATTTATATAGCGACTATATAGCAACTTTTTATTGATTTTATTTTATAAATGCTATATTTATGGGGCTAATTTTAAGGTGAAAATTGCTATGACTAAAGGAAATACTTAATTTATAATCATTTTATAATTTATCCTACTTAGAGTGATATAAAATTATAAATGAAGCAGTATAATATGAAAAATTGTAAAAAACAAATATCTGAAAAATAGTTTTTTTAATTTAAATAGTTGTATGTGCCTTTGGCAGTTCAATTAGATAAGTACTATATGGGAATAGTGTTTATCATTTACAGAGATATGTACAAGAGTAAAAGAATTATTTAAATTAGTTGAATTTACATTGACTTGTATACTTTTTCTTGCTAGTATAATAAATAGGTAAACTCTAAAGAGAGGATTAAAAAAATGAATAAAAGAAAATTTTGTGCATTTTTGACAGTTTGTATTTTTGCAGGGACAGTATTAGGAGTAACTGCTGCTTCAGGCAGTGGTTTTTACGGAGGTACCGATGGTAGTTCAATAAGAAAAGAGTGGCATACCGGTTGGAATATTTCTGGTGACTATACATTAGCTAGAGCTACAAATTGTGGTGGAAATAAAGCATATATGAAACAAGTTTATGCTAGAAGTGGAGATAGTGGCAGCTACTCAGATTGGGTAAGTAGTGGTACTAATTCAGTTTCACATAAGGACTTTGGACCTTATGGCACTGATGCTTATGAAGCAAGGTTTTATTGGGATTATAGTTAGTAATCTACACGAAAGAGACTAATATAAAGAGGATAGTCATCTATCTTCTTTTATTATAAGAACAAAGTGAGGGCTGAAATGAAGAAAATAGTTAGAATATTTCCAATAATTGTTTTAGTGATTTTAAATATATTAATAGTACTAACAAAAGATATGCAACAAAAGGAAACTTATAAGAACTTTGAATCATTTAATATGGTAGGCTTTACGATTCCTGATAATACAGAAAATATAAAAGAAGAACAACTAAAACTAGTTTATACTGCGGCGTTAAGCAATGATGTAGTTTTGATTAAAACTGTGTATAATGAAAATGCTAATTCTATAGATAGTTATGTGGTAACGAATAATTTATTAGATTTGATGTCTAAGCAACTAGATTTTGATATTAATGATTCTATTATCGCAAATACAAAAAGTGTAGCAACATATAAAAAAGAGGATCCAAGTTCTTATTATGTGCGTGATTTACTTAATAATGATAGATATGTTTTTTATAAAGCAGACGAAATGCGGAATAATCACATTTATAGATATGGAACATATTCTCTATATTATCAAAACGAAGATAATTGTCAAAAATTCTTCAATGAAGCGGCGTATATTTTAAATACACCTAAAGAGAAACTTTATAATGATTTTTGGGGACATTATAATGGTCATTCAGAAGTTATGTTTATTGCTATTTTATTTTCATTTGGTTTCTTCATATTATTCTATTTTATCCTCGTAGTATTTTTGTTTTATAGAAATTCAAAAAAGATTGGTGTATTATTATTATTAGGATACTCTAAAAAAGATGTACTAAATATTATGAATAAAAAGTATATCGTTTTGCTATCTATAATTTCTGTTCTTTTATGTAGTGGAAGTATAATTATTTTACCAAATACAGATTTTAGATTATTCATTAGTATGTTATTTATGGGAGTATTACTAACAGGATTAACTTGTGTTGTGTCGTATTTAGCACTATTATTTATATGTAAATATACAGATTTGTCTAATATTCTTAAAAAGCAATCTATTGTCCAGAAAGTAAGTAATGCGTGTCTAGTAGTTAAATTTATAATGGTAATTGTAATTGTTTTATTTACGCTTAATGTATTTCCAATGCTTAAAGAAGCGATGCATTCTAAAAATATATTAGAAGAAAGTAAATTACTCATGGATTATGCAGTATTCCCAAGAATTAAAGTAGAAAATACGGAAAATGATGATTATGATAAGTATTTAAAATTTTACAAATTAATTGATGAAAAAAGAATAGATCATTTTTATGTAAGATTTGATGAGTATTTACAAACAGATGAAGAAATTATAAGAAACTTTGATGATTTAGAAAAAAATGGACAAGCATTTAGAACTGCTTCAGTAGATTTAAATTATTTAGATAAATTTGAATTGAATTATTTTGATGATAAACAACAACCTGTGGCTATTAAGTCAATTAAACAAGAGTTTTATCTTATACCTCAATCTAAAAAAGACTATGAAGCTGAATTTAGAAATATTACTGAAGAAAAATATACACATTATAATATTAGTAATCCAGTGTTAATATATTATTATCAAGATTATACATTTGATACCTATGATAGCGTAAAAGGTGTGGCAAAAGTTGCTTCTCCAATTATAAGGGTTGTGCATGAAGATAATCCTTTTACTTATATGCAAAAGAGTTATGGCTTAGATATTGCAGGAACCGGAATGAATACTGCTTTAAAATTTAAAATAACTAATAATGAAAATTTGTATCAAACTGAATTATTAGAATGCATTAATGAAGCTGGCTTATCAAATGTATTAAGTGAAGATCAGTTTGTTAGTTATAAAACCTATTATGCTGATGAAATAGCAAATTCTAAAAAAATGAGTATGCTATTTTATGGTGTAATATCTATAGCACTACTAATATATATTGCGTTGGTAATACAAACATTTGTTCTATTTATAGATGCTCATAAAAATGAAATATTAGTAAAATCTATTATGGGTTTCTCAAGGAAAGATATATTTCTACCAGTTATAGGGTGGAATATTGGGGCAACAATGTTACCAATTTCTGGTATAGTTGCATTTACATTAGTAAGTAATGCTGAAAATCTAATTACAATTGCGCTAGTATCAACTATATTTTTAATTATAGACATATCACTTATATTGATTATAACTAAATTTATTAACCTTAATAACGTGTATTCACAAATTAAAGGTGAATAGAAGGATCGAAATTTATGCATTAATTACCACAATTTAAGATGTGGAGAAATGGAGACTATATGATCGAAGTAAAAAACATAACGAAACTATTTAAGGATAAAGCAGTCTTTGAAAAATTTAACTTAAATATTGGTAATGGAGAACTAGTAGCTATTACAGGTAAAAGTGGATGTGGAAAAACGACTTTATTAAATATGATAGGCTTGATTGATACAGTATATAATGGTGAAATTGAATATAATGGAACTACATTACATTCGTTATCTTCTAGACAAAAACAAATATTTATACGCAATAATATTAATTATTTATTTCAGAACTATGCTCTTGTTGATGATTCTACAGTTTATGATAATTTAAAATTAGCTATGTATTATGATAAAATACCTTTAAAAGAGAAGAATGAAATAATTAAAAAGTCATTAAAAGAAGTTAATTTAGCTGGATATGAAGATAAAAAAGTATATACATTAAGTGGCGGGGAACAGCAAAGAGTCGCATTAGCAAGAGCTATGATAAAGAAAGGGAATATCATACTAGCGGATGAACCAACCGGTAATTTAGATGAAGAAAATAGAAATATTGTTTTGAGTAGCTTGATTGATCAAAATAAACTTGGAAAAACAGTTATAATTGTTACACACGATCCTTATGTAGCTTCTAAATGCAATAGGATAATTAACTTATAAAAATAATTATTTTTAATTTAATGATACCCTTTTTAACTTTACATATATTGACAATAAAGTGTTAGTAGTGTATTATGTGCAGAAAATAGTATAAGTACTTCATGAAAGGAAGTTATATGAATAAAATTAATATTGGGTTATGCGATGATGATAATAATTATGTCGAATCTTTAATGTGTATAATTAATAATTTTTTTGATAACAGTCTTTTAGAAGTTAATATATATGTATTTTATGATGGAGTAGAATTTATTAATAGTAATATTGGTTTAGATTTATTGTTTTTAGATATTGAAATGAGTAATTTAGATGGGATTGCTGTAAAAAACATACTTGAAAAACAACATAGTAAATGTAAAATTGTTTTTGTTTCCAATTTTGAAAATAGGATGATATATGCATACGGCTTAAACGTAATAGCGTTTATTAATAAAAAAAATATTAAGGATATTGCTATTTATCTAGATAGAATAGAAAAAGAATACTATGAGCATAAGATCATATCATTTGGTACTCATAAAATTGATGCATTTGATATAATGTATATAAAAGCAGACGGTTCTTATTCTAATATTTTTGGAAATACTAGGGATTATATATGTTGTGTATACTTAGCAGAAATTCTAGAAAGGCTAAAAGGTTTATCTTTTATTCGTGTACATAGATCATATGTTGTTAATTTGTATTATATTAGAGATATCATAAATTCTGACATAGTTTTACTTAATGGGGATAAAATTCCAATTTCAAAAGCTTATAAGGATAAGATCTTAACAGAATATTTTGACTATATAAGGGGGAATTAAATGAGTTTTTTAGAGAACTCTAATTT